>CAZGQB010000149.1:0-5502 GCA_964527055.1 uncultured Sulfuritalea sp. | reverse complement strand
ATCAGTCGCGCGGCCCGGTCTGGATCCAGATGTTGCTGCTGGGTGCGCTGTTTGCGGCGCTGACCGTGGTGATCTTCGGCAGCCTCGGCTGGTTCGCCGGCAGCATCGGCGCGCGGCTGCAGCACCAGCCGAAGCTGGCAGTCTGGCTGGATCGCTGCGCCGGGACGATCTTTTTCGGCCTGGCGCTACATCTGGCTACGGCAGCGCGTTAACCGAAAGCCATTTGCCGGGTGCTGAAGACTGCTATATTCGAGCCAGTCGCACCCAGGGAGAACAGCCTATGGCCCCCGCCAAGCCCGTGCCGTTCAAGGGTTTGCATCCCGATGAGTTGCAAGCCATCTCGGCCCACGCATTAACGCGTGCTTTCCCGAAGAATACGGTCGTTATCACCGAGGGCGACCGCAGCGACTCGCTCTACATCATCCTATCGGGCAAGGTGAAGTTTTACGTCAGCGACGAGCAGGGTAAGGAGATCATCCTGTCCGAAGCCGGTCCCGGCGAGTATTTCGGCGAAATCTCCCTGGACGACGGACCGCGTTCGGCTTCCGTCATGACGCTGGAACCGACACGCTTTTCCATCGTGCCCAAGGAAGATTTCCGCTCCTTCCTTGTGCGCAGTCCGGAGTTCGCCTTCAATCTCATCGGCAAGCTCATCCATCGCGTGCGCGAGCTGACCGAGAACGTCAAGAGCCTGGCCTTGATGGACGTGTACGGCAGGGTTGCGCACATGCTGGTCGATCTGGCGGAAGATGACAACGGCCAATTGGTCATCGCCGACAAACCGACACAACAGGACATGGCGAATCGCATCGGAGCTTCCCGCGAAATGATCAGCAAGATCCTCAAGGATCTGGAAGCCGGCGGTTACATCATCGTCGATTCCAAACGCATCGTCATCGCGAAGAACCTGCCTCGTGGCTGGTAAGTTGCGGCAGATGCATTTGCCGCTCCGGGCTTTTGTGAATTTTTCACATCCGGGATGGTAAGACCTCACAGCATTGATCCGGTTGATTGACCTACATTGGAGTCGTAGTGTCGCAGCCTTGGCACTACAGCCGGGCAAGAGCAAAAAGTCCGGCTCCGTGAGCAAAACATGCTGTCAAGGAGATCAATCATGAACCGCAATCTGAAGCGTACCCTCCTGATCACCGCCATAGTGTTTGCCACTCCCTTCCTCGCGACTGCCGTCGCTCGGGACAAGATCATGGAGACTATCGGTTTGACCAGCGCACATGACACAGGCTGTGCAGGCGGTGCCACCGCAGGCCAGTTGGTTGCTAATGGAGTTTGCTCAGATTCTCAGGAGGTTGCTGCGCGGCATGTTCCCAACCCCGGGAGAAACCGGCCGCTCCAGTTCAATTTCCGCAGGTATTGATCTTTTCAGCGGCAGAAAAGGAGAAAACCCATGTACGCAAGAGTGATCACCGTTCAAATACAGCCGGGCAGGGTCGAGGAGGCCAGCAGCATTTATCGCGACTCCGTGATCCCCGCTGCGAAACAGCAGAAGGGGTTCAAGAGTGCAATGCTGATGACCGATCCGGCTACCGGCAAGGGCATCTCGGTTTCCATATGGGAGAGCGAGGCCGACCAGAAAGCCAGCGAGACCAGTGGCTATCTCCAGCAGCAATTGACCAAGATCGGTACCGTCCTGGCCGGGCCGCCCGTGCGTGAAGGGTTCGTGGTCGGCGTTCATTCCTGAACGCGGCTAAGCTCGACCGCACTCATCCAGCAGTGCCTTGGCGGCTTTCAGGTCGGGGGTGTCAAAACCCTCGGTAAACCAGTCGTAGACCGGCGCAAGGAGTTCCCTGGCCTCATCGCGCCGGCCTTGGTCGCGCCAGAGCCGGGCAAGGCTCATGGCAGCGCGCAACTCCCAGGCCCTGGCGTTCTGCTGGCGGGCGATCGACAAGGCGCGATGCAGGCTGTCCTCCGCGGCGACCTGGTCTTGGCCCATAAGCAGCTCGCCGCGCTGGCGATGCAGCTCGGGTTCGAAAAAGCGCTCCTCTGTCGTGTCGGCCAGCGCAATGGCCTCGTCCAGCACGGCGAGAGCTACTTCCCGCTCACCGTTGCACGCGTGCATCACGGCGAGAAATCCCAGATGCATCGGACGCAAGAACAAGACATGGCCGACCTCAAGCTCGATCAGTGCCCTTCGTACCGCATCGATAGCGCTCGCCGGATTCCCCCTCCAGCACTGTGCCAGCCCTTGACCAATCCGTCCAAACTCCGAACCCAGTCCGATCCGATGCTCGGTGCAGTAGGCCATCAACTTGTCAGCGCACTCGTTCAATGCGCAGGGATCGCGATGCCATTCCGCGAGGAGCAATGCTCCAATCTGGGCCCAGGCAATGGTTAAAGAATGCCCAACGCGAGCGGAATGGGCAAGCAACCTCTCCTCCGCCTCACGAGCCTGCAGCGGATAGCCCATGATCGCCAGAGACCATGCCAGGAAAATGAGTGCTACCCGGTTGTCCATGCCGAACCGCACATGGCTGGCGATCGCCGGATTGTCGTCACACAGGTCGATGGCTCGCTCCAGATAGTGGCGTGCCTGGGGGAGGTCGCCCATGGCCCAAAGCGTTTCCCCCAGCATGCGGTGGGCCAGTGCCCGTGTGTCGGCGTCCGACGTTTGGGCAACGAGCTCAAGCGCCTGCGACGCCACGACGCAACCCTCGGCATGGGCCGAGCCCGCCATCGTCACCCCCCATAAGCCATAGAGCACGCTCATCTGCTCGGCCAGATCGGTATCGGCATCGATCAGATCCCGCGCCCGCGAGAACGCCTGCGCTGTCTCGGATGCGCTGTGCCCCTTGAGCGCGCGTATCGCCGGCCCGAGCCCGAGATATAGACGGAACTCCTTGCGATCGCGCTCCGGCGAAGCCGGCAAGGACTTGATCAGTTCGATGCCCTGACTGAAATGCCGACTTGCCTCCAGATTGGCCGAGCGTTGCAATGCGTGTTCGCCGGCACGACGCCAGTAGTCGATGGCCTTGACGGTCTGGCCGGCAGTCTCGGCATGCTGCGCCATGATCTCCGGCGCTGCATCGCCGCGCGCTTCGAGGATCTCCAGCAGCCGGCCATGCAGCGCAATGCGTTTGGCCTTGAGCAGGCTCTCGTAGGCCGCATCCCTTACCAGCGCGTGCTTGAACAGGTAGCTTGCTTCCGGCGGTGTGCCTCGTCTGAAGATTAGTTCAGCCTCCACCAGGCGCTGCATCGCGTCGGCGAGTTCGGCCTCAGGCAGCGCCGTGAGTGCGGCGATGCTGCGATGGTCGAAGCTGCGGCCGATCACCGCTGCCGTCTGCGCGACTTCCTTCAGAGGATGCAGCCGATCAAGGCGCGCCATCAGCGAGTCGTGCAGCGTAGTCGGAATCGCCAGCGCGCTCAGGGGCGCATCGAGATGGTAGGCATTTCCTTCCTCGCGCAGCAGGCCCGATTCGATCACCGCCTTGGTCATCTCCTCGACGAAGAGCGGTACGCCATCGGTACGGGCGGCAATCTCGTCGAGCAAGGCTTCGGGCAGTGGTTTTCCGCCGGTGATACGGTCAACGATGGCTTGCGTTGCTGTCCGCCCGAGCCGGTTGAGCGCCAGTCGGGTGACCACCGGATGGTTGGCAAAGGGTGCGACAAAACTCGGCCGCATGGTGATCAGCGCCAGTACCCGCATGCCCTGCACGCGATCGAGGGTCAGTTCGATCAGTTCCAGCGTCGTCGGGTCGATCCAGTGCACGTCCTCGAATACCCAGAGGACCGGTTTGCGCCGCGCCAGTCCGTCGAGCTGGTCGACCAGAGCCGCCAGCGTGCGGCTGCGCTGCTGTTGGGGCGTCAGCGTGCTGGCGCCGTAGCGCGCCGTGCCGTCGATGCCGAGCATGGCCGCGAGCAGCGGAGCCTCCTCGCGCCAGGCATCGGTGGCCTTTGCCAGCAGCGCCTCCAGCCGGTCCAGGGATTGATCCGGACTGTCGTTTGCCGTAAACCCGGCGGCATGGGCGAGTTGCTGAATCACCGGGTAGAGCGCGGAATCGGTGTGGTAGGGCGAGCACTGGTAACGCAGCAGGTAGTGTGTTTCATCCTGCACGGCATCGACCACCGCTTCGGCGATCCGCGACTTGCCGATGCCGGCCTCGCCACTGAGCAGGATGACCTGTCCTTCACCCGCCTTGGCCTGGTTCCAGCGTTCGATCAGCAGGCCGAGTTCCTGGTCGCGGCCGACGATAGGCGCAATACCGCCGGCATGGCGAGCAGCAAAGCGGGTTTCGAGCTCGTGTTCGCCGAGTACGGCGAATGCTCTGGTCGGAGCCGTTAGACCCTTGCAGTCCTGCAGTCCGAGATCGTGCAGCATGAAGAGATCGCCGAGCAAGTGGCGGGTCGAATTGGCGATCACCACGGTTCCCGGCTCGGCCATCGCCTGCAGGCGTGCGGCAAGATTTGGTGTCTCGCCGACCACCGCATGCCGCTGACCCGCGCCTTCACCGATGAGATCGCCAACGACGACATGGCCGGTGGCGATGCCGATACGCGTCTGCAGCTTGTCGGCAGAGGGCGTGAATAATCGGGCGGTCGCGGCGGTGACTGCCAGCGCCGCCCGCACCGCCCGCTCGGCCTCGTCTTCGTGTGCCCGCGGCCAGCCGAAATAGGCCAGCACGCCATCGCCGAGAAACTGCGCGACATGACCCTCGAAACGGGCAATCTCGCCGGCCACCATGTTCTGGTAGCTGCGCATCAGTTCACGCATGTCTTCCGGATCAAGCCGGGCGGAGAGCGCGGTCGAACCGACCAGGTCGACGAACATGACGGTCAATTGGCGGCGCTCGGCTTCGCGGGGGTGGGTAGTGGGCGCGACTGGCGTGGCGGAGGAGGATCCGGGCGTCGTGACAAGAGCGGCAATGGCATCCAGAAGCTTCTTGCGATGTCCCAGCGGGGCGACACCAATGTCCTTGAGATCGTCGCTGCTCAGTCGCTGGAGGATTTCGCCGTCGATCTCGTTGGACCGGAACTGCTCGGCGTACTGGGCCATCCCGATACCGTGCAGCCAATCCTCGATGTTCACGGCCACCCTCCATGGAACATCCTAAGCAGCATAGCAAAGATGGGAGGATGCGCAAGGCCGGCGAACACAAACCGACTCTCTGGCTGTGACGGGGAGCCGGTCGCGGGGGCAGGCGGCCGGGCTTGCCGTGCCACAAGGGCTTCCGGTGGCTTCTACCCGGCCAGGCGAACTTGGCAGTGGGCGTCAGTCGGCCCGTTTGCTACCGCCCACGCCGTGTCGCCGGCGCCGACTTTTGCGTAATCAGCCGCGCGTATTCGACTGCGGCGAAAACTCCGCCAGTTCGATTTTCTCCGCAGGCTTCCAGCCTTTCTTGCGGTGTTCCGCGACCACGTTGGTGAAGATTCCGCCGCGTACGTAAAAGCGCGCGGTAAGTCGCATGAAGCGCGGCTTGGTGGCGCGCACCAGGTCGTCGAGGATGCGGTTGGCGACATCCTCGTGGAAATGCCCTTCGTCGCGGAAGC
>CAZGQB010000148.1:0-5516 GCA_964527055.1 uncultured Sulfuritalea sp. | reverse complement strand
GCGGATCCAGATTTCCTCCTGCGCCAGCATCTTGTCGGCGCGGGCATTGGCCAGCACCTCTTCGTTGAGCATGAACTCCTTGCGTTCCTGATACGCGGCAAAGCTGCCGGGGAAACTCACCAGCTTGCCGCGATCGAGTTCGACGATGCGCGTCGCCACGCCGTCGAGGAACACCCGGTCGTGGGTGATCACCATGATCGCACCGGCATAGCCGCGCAGCAGGTCTTCCAGCCAGAGGATGCCATCGACGTCGAGGTGGTTGGTCGGCTCGTCGAGCAGCAGCAGTTGCGGCTCGGCCACCAGCGCGCGGGCCAGGGCGACGCGTTTCCTGCCGCCGCCGGAGAGCGCATCGACGCGGGCATCGCCGTCCAGCGCGAGGCGCGAGATGGCCTGCTCGACGCGCGAATTGAGGCGCCAGCCGTCGCTGGCCTCGAGCTGCGTCTGCAGTTCGTGCATGCGGTCCATGTCCGCCGTGTCGCCGGCGCCGACTTTATGGGTCACCTCGTGGTACTCGGCCAGCACCCGCGCCACATCGCCGAGGCCGGCCGCGACGGCCTCGAACACCGTGTCGTGGGTGGCGAACTCGGGCTCCTGCGGCACGTAGGCGATGGACAGGCCGGGCTCGCGCCAGACCTCGCCGTCGTCCAGCACGCCGAGGCCGGCCAGCGCCTTCAGCAGGCTGGACTTGCCGCTGCCGTTGCGGCCGATCAGGCCGACGCGTTCGCCGGCATCGATCTGCAGCGCGGCGTGATCGAGCAGGGCCACATGGCCGTAGGCAAGGCAGGCGCGATCGAGGGAAATGACGGGCATGACGACAAGGCCGGGGGCCGTGGGTGGGTGCGCGATTATAGGCGAGCGCCCCGGCCCGCGGCGGCCGCAGGGGGGCGCCGAGGTGGGATAGAATTCCCGCCTCGCGCCCTTGTAGCTCAGTGGATAGAGCGACCGCCTCCTAAGCGGTAGGTCTCAGGTTCGATTCCTGACTTGGGCGCCACCCGTTCGAAGTGTGGCGTATGATTTGCGATCCGCTCCGCACCGGTTCGCTCGGGGATCCACGGTTCATTGCATGATGACTGCCGACGTATCGACCATCGAAGAAGAACTCTTGCTGGCCCAGGCCGATGCCCGTGACATGAAGCGCACGGTAATCGCCCTGCGCACCGAACTCGAAGCCGCGCACGCCGAAATCCATGATGCGACGCTGCGCGCCACCCAGGCCAGCGCTGCCGAGATTGCACAACTGAAAACCACGGTCGGCGCCCTGCGCGAAGAGCTCGAGCGGGCGCGCGTCGAGCGCGACAAGGCGATCCAGCAGGAGCGCGCCGCCGCCAGCCAGGAATCACAGATGCTCAAGGCCACGGCCGCCGCCCTGCGCGAGGAACTGGAACGGTCGCGCGCCGAGCGCGACAAGGCGGTGCAGCAGGAGCGCGTCGTCAACCACAACGAAATGCAGCAGCTGAAAGCCACCGCGGCGGCGCTGCGCGAGGAACTCGAGCGCGCGCGCGCCGATACCGACAATGCCGTGCGCACCGCGCTGGTCAGCGCGCAGGGCGAAATCGCCCAGCTGCGTCAGACCGTCAGCGGCCTGCGCGAAAGCCTGGAACTGGCGCAGATCGACAAGGCCAACTCGGTCAATCGCGAGCGCAGCCTGTTCGCCGACGAGGGTGCCCAGCTGCAGCAGACCGTCCAGGCGCTGCGCGACCAGATCGAAGTGATGCGGCGGAGCACGCCATGAACGCCATCGACCCGCCCGTCGAACCCGCCGGCACGAAGAAGAAAACTGCCGAGCGCGACCAGGAAAGCCGGCGCCGCCTGCGCCACCTCGAGCTGCTGCTCGAAGTGACGCGCCGCATGGCGAGCTATGGCACGCTCGACCAGGTGCTGCAGGCGCTGGTGGAAATGACCACCACCGAACTGAATGCCGAACGTGGCTCGCTGTTCCTCAACGACCCCGACACCAACGAGCTGTACTCGCGCGTCGCGCAGGGCAACATCCAGCGCGAGATCCGCGTCCTGAATACCAGCGGGGTGGCCGGCTATGTCTATACCTCGGGCGAGGCGCTG
The DNA here is from genome assembly GCA_964527055.1 of uncultured Sulfuritalea sp. Classification (GTDB taxonomy): domain Bacteria; phylum Pseudomonadota; class Gammaproteobacteria; order Burkholderiales; family Rhodocyclaceae; genus Sulfuritalea. The sequence goes on along the minus strand of CAZGQB010000148.1, from coordinate 3,455 downwards.
ATCATCGCCGACGCCTACGCCGACGACCGCTTCAACCGCTCGATCGACGAGCAGACCGGCTTCACCACGCGCAACATCCTTTGCGTGCCGATCCGCACCGTCAAGGGCGAAATCATCGGCGTCGCGCAGACCCTCAACAAGCGCAGCGGAAAGTTCACCAGGCAGGACCTCAACCTGCTCGAAGCCATGACCAGCCAGGGTACGCTGGCCCTGCAGAGCGCGCAGTTCATCGAGCGCATGCAGGCCATCCGCCGCCAGGAAATGGAGTTCATCGACGTCGTCTCGGAGGTCACTGCCGACATCAAGCTCGGCTCGCTGCTGCAGAAGGTCATGGGCGAAGCGACGCGCCTGCTGAATGCCGAACGTTCGACGCTGTTCCTCAACGAGGAAAAGACCAACGAACTCTGGTCGGAGGTCGGCCAGGGCCTGGAATCGGTGCAGATCCGCCTGCCCAACCACCTCGGCATCGCCGGCGCCGTATTCACCTCGGGCAAGGCGATCAACATCCCCTACGCCTACGCCGACCTGCGCTTCAACCCGGCCTTCGACAAGAAGACCGGCTACTTCACCCGCTCCATCCTCTGCGTGCCGATCACCAACAAGTATGGCAAGGTGATCGGCGTCACCCAGGTGCTGAACAAGCGCGGCGGCCCCTTCACCGGCGAGGACGAATCGCGCCTGCGGGCTTTTACCGCCCAGATTTCGATCGCTTTGGAAAACGCCAAGCTGTTCGCCGACGTGCAGAACATGAAGAACTACAACGAGGCGATGCTGGAGTCGATGTCGAACGCGGTGATCACGCTCGACGAAAGCGAAAAGATCGCCACCTGCAACGCTGCCGGCCTGCGCATCCTGCGCGTCACCCCGCAGCAGATCCTGCACCGGCCGGCGACCGAGTTCTTCGCCGGCAGCAACGCCTGGGTCCAGGAAAAGCTCAAGCGCGTCGGCGAAACGCAGACCACGGAACTGGCGATGGAAGCCGAACTGATCGTCGGCGAGGACAAGCTCTCGGTCAACCTGACCGCCCTGCCCCTGTTGTCGGCCGAGAAGAAGCGCCTCGGCTCGATGCTGATGCTGGAGGACATCTCCAGCGAGAAGCGCATGCGGTCTACCATGTCGCGGCTGATGGATCCGGGCATCGCCGACCAGATGCTGGCCGGCGGCGTAGACGCCCTGGGCGGCAAGAACGTCGTGGCGACGGTGCTGTTTTCCGACATCCGCGGCTTCACCACGATAACCGAGCAACTCGGCGCCCAGGGCACGGTGGCCCTGCTCAACGAATACTTCACCCTGATGGTGGATTGCATCCAGCGCGAGGAAGGCATGCTGGACAAGTTCATCGGCGACGCCATCATGGCCGCCTTCGGCATCCCGGTAGGCCACGACGACGACGCCGACCGCGCGGTGCGCACGTCGATCGCGATGATCCGCGAACTGTGGAACTGGAACAAGCAGCGCGTCAATGAGGGCAAGTTGCCGGTCGACATCGGCATCGGCCTGAATACCGACAACGTCGTGTCCGGCACCATCGGCTCGAAGAAGCGCATGGACTACACCATCATCGGCGACGGGGTGAACCTCGCCGCGCGGCTGGAGTCGGCCTGCAAGCAGTACGGTGCCCACATCCTGATCAGCGAGTTCACCTACAAGGCCCTCAAGGCGACCTACTACAGCCGGGAACTCGACCTGGTGGTGGTCAAGGGCAAGACCAAGCCGGTCGCAATCCATGAAATCCTCGATTACCACAGCGAGGAAAGCTACCCGAACATGACGGATGCCCTGCGCCATTTCAAGGCCGGCCTGCAGAAGTACCGGCAACAGAAGTGGAATGATGCCAAGGGCGAATTCAACGACGTGCTCGCGCTCAACGACCACGACAGGGCGGCGAAGATGTACATCGAGCGCTGCGACTATTTCCTCGCCAACCCGCCGGGTGCCGGCTGGGACGGGGTCTGGGTGATGGAGTCGAAGTAGCGCCGGCGACCCTTGCCGTCGCCGACGCAGGCTAACGACCAGTCGATCCGCCGCCCGTATCTCCATCCTCCCGATCCGGTATGCTTGCACCATTCGATCTTTTTTCTCCGGGGAAGCAGCATGCCGAAGCTGGTTGATTGCACGAATGGTCGAGCGCGGGGGGAGTTCCCGGTCAACAAGGACCGGATGGTCATCGGCAGCAAGGCTGCCAACGAGATCCCGCTCGCCAATCTCAATGACGAAAAGGACCATGCGGTCATCATCCGTTGCGGCGACCTTTACGTCATCGAAGACCTCGGCAGCGCCACCGGCACCCTGGTGAACGACAGGCAGATCAGCAAGCTGTTGCTGAGCGACGGCGATCTGATTTCCGTCGGCGACGGCTTGTTTCGCTTCATCGAGGAAGATCCCATGCGCGGCGATGCAACTGCGCCAAACAAGCCCAGGGCGCGGGCGCCGGGTGCAGGCAAATCCGCGCCGGCACCTCAGGCGAAGCGACCCGCGGCACCGGCCGCCGCCGGTGCGCCCCGGGCCCCTGGCGAATGCCCGCACTGCGGCTACAAGCGGGTGCCCAAGGACGCCAAGGCGCCGGAGGACAGATGCCCGTCCTGCAGGATGGGCTATGCCACCACGCCGGGCGCCCTGATGAGCGCCGAGTCGAAAACCGGCGACCGCCTCGAGGTGTATGACAAGGAGGTCGTAATCAAGCGCAAGATGGGCATGAAGGTACTGCTGCAGAGCCTCAAGGGCGACCTGCTGGAAGGCATCAAGGGCGACAAGTACATTCCCATCGACTCGATCGCCTCGATCCAGCTCAAGCCGGCCAGTACCCTTCTCGCCGGCCACATCACCGTCGTCCTGCCGGAATCCAAGGAAGGCTTCAAGCTCGCCGGCCTCGACGATTGCACCGTCGAGTTCGTCAAGCGCGAGGAAGAGAAATTCCTCGAGATCAAGGCCTTCCTCGACGCCAGGATCGGCCGCTGACCCCCGGCTGGCCTGCCGCCGCACGCGCGTCAGTATATGTGCGCCAGCTCGCTGGTCGCCTGCGCCAGCCGGTCTACCAGGATGTTCATGAACGAGCGGTTGAAGCGCAGCTGGCAGTTTTCCGAGGCCTTGTGCAGCGAGTCGGCCTTGATCTTGAACAGGGTCACGGGCGTTTCGGCGACGATGGTGGCGGTGCGCGTCATCGCGCCCCGGCGGATGTAGCACATCTCGCCGAAGCAGTGCCCCTTGCCCAGGGTGGCCAGCTTCTTGTTGCCCTTGACCACGCCCACGCTGCCATCGGCGATGACGAAGAAGAAGTTGCCCTGGGTGCCCTCTTCGACCAGGATGGTGCCGGCGGGCACGCGCCCCCAGATGCTGATGCGCAGCACCTCCCACAGCTCGATTTCGCTGAAGTCCTGGAAGAAGGGCAGGGCCTTCAGCATGTTGAAGCGCTGGGTCTCGGAATCGGCCTGCCGCGGCAGGTCGAGCTCGGCGAT
>CAZGQB010000147.1:0-5543 GCA_964527055.1 uncultured Sulfuritalea sp. | reverse complement strand
CTGAGGAGCCATTATCTCCAGATCAGCTTGGTCCGAGAATCTCAGGACAGGTCACCTTGTCATTGGATCCCGGGAGTCGGAATGGAAACCAGAATCACGGAGCTCGAAATCAAGCTGGGCCTGAGCGAAGATCATCTCGAAGAACTCAATCGCACGGTGTTTCGCCAGCAGCAGCAAATTGACCTGCTGCAGGCCCAGATACGCGAGTTGTACCAGTTGATGCAACCGGCAGTTCCCGGTGAATCGCGCAACCCGCGCGACGAAATCCCGCCGCACTATTGAAACGGGGTATCAGCGTCCTGCGGGGACCTTGTCGACCCCGGTGATGGCATATCCCGGACCTACGCCGCGGCTCCTGAACCAGCCAAGGTTCATTTCCAGGGCATATCGCGCCGGGCTGACGGAGCAATGATTGACTTCGGTTTTGGGCTGCATGTCCTCGACATTGAGTATCCGGCCTTTGTCGTCCAGGAAGGCCACTGACAAGGGCACCAGGGTATTGCGCATCCACATGCAGTGCTTCGCCACCTCGGGAAACACGAACAGCATCCCTCTATGCGAGGGCATCGAGGTACGCAACATCATTCCTGTCTGACGACTTTCGGGTGTGGCTGCAAGCTCGGCCTCGATACGGTGCATACCCGCGGACAGCTCTATAAGAGGCAACTGCGGCTGTTGAGCCCATCCGGGAACGGCAATGGCAAAGGATGTAGCCAGAAGCACTGTTCGTAACAACATCGCAAAGCTCCATTGGAAGGAAATGGCCGGGTGGTCTTTTGGCAATTGAACGCGGCGGTGCCCACCGGACGGCGCCATGGCTATCCACCCATGACTTACCAACCAACAGCATAAGTTTTTTTCAGAATTTACGGACAAAAAAATGGCAGGTTTCCCTGCCATTTGTCCCGAATTGCGGGAATTACTTCTTGGCGGCCGGGGCATCAGCTTTCGGAGCGTCAGCCTTCGGAGCGTCAGCCTTCGGAGCGTCAGCCTTTTTTTCCTTCTTGGCCTTCTTTTCTTTCTTGGCTTTCTTCTCGGCCTTCGGAGCGTCAGCCTTGGCAGCCGGTGTGGCTGGGGTAGCCGGCGTGGCCTTAGCAGCATCAGCCTTGGCAGCCGGAGCGGCAGCCGGAGCAGCAGCAGGCTTGGCGGCATCAGCAGCGAACACCGAAGTGGCGATCAGGCCGGCAAACAGGGTAATGAGAATTTTGTTCATGGTGTTTCCTTATCCAGGTTTAGTCAGAGAATTACCAACACCACGATTTTTCGAGGCGTTAGAAACATTAACGCGCCGTCTGACATCCGGTTGACCTGTTAAGTCAACTTCGCGCCACTGTCCCGGCCGGAGCCCATCCAGTGTCCAGTCGCCCACCGCCCAACGAATCAGCCGCAAAGAGGGAAACCCGACTTTCGCCGTCATCCGCCTGACTTGGCGGTTCTTGCCCTCCCGCAGAGCGATCTCCAGCCAACTTGTCGGAATTGCCGCGCGACACCGGATCGGCGGGTTACGCTGCCAAAGCCCGGGCGGTTCGGGAACAAGGCGGACCTGGCATGGCCGGGTTCGAAAATCGCCCAAATCCACCCCCGTACTCAATTGCTGGAGTGCTTCGTCCGTCGGCAGCCCTTCGACCTGGACACGATAGGTCTTCGCGAGTTTGTGGCGGGGGTCGGCAATCCTTGCCTGCAGGGCTCCATCGTCCGTCAATACGACCAAACCTTCAGAATCGGCATCCAGCCGTCCGGCCGCATAGACCTTGGGTATGGAAATGAAGTCCGCCAGCGTCGGACGCCCGGCCGGATCGGTGAACTGGGTCAGCACGCCATACGGCTTGTTGAAAAGTATGAGGCGGCTCAAACCGTTCGGCCGCCACCGAAGGCATTGCAGAAGCGCAAGGAATCGGGATAGGGGAAGAAGTCCTGCATCGCCCCCTGGCGTATCTGTTCCTGCGTGTTCTGCCAGAACCCGGCATCGAAAAGATCGGCGTGGTAGCGCATGAACGCCTCCCGGATCTTGTCCGAAACCAGCAGGAAAGTCTCGAATTCTTCGGGAAACACGTCCATTCTGGAAACCGAGTACCAGGCTTCACCCGACATTTCCGCCTCGAAGTTCGGCGGCGGCGGTATGCGCCGAAACTTGCAATCGGTCATGTATTCGATTTCGTCGTAATCGTAGAACACCACCCGACCGTAACGGGTGACGCCAAAGTTCTTCCACAGCAGGTCCCCCGGAAAAATATTGGCGATCGCCAGTTCGCGGATCGCATTGCCGTATTCGCGCACCACCTCCTCCACCAGGTCCTCGCGCCCCGCCTTGTCGACCTTCTCGAGATAGAGGTTGAGCGGCTCCATGCGCCGTTCGATGTAGAGGTGCTTGATGATCAGGTCGTCCCCGTCTTCTTCGATCAGCGACGGAACCTCTTTGTACAGCTCGGCGATCAGTTCCTGCGAGAAGCGGCTGCGCGGCAGGGCCACCATCGAGAACTCCAGCGTGTCGGCCATGCGACCGACGCGATCCACCTGCTTCACAAGTTGATACTTGCGCCGCACGGTATCGTGGTCGACCTCTTTCGTACTGCCGAATACATCCTTGATGACCTTGAACACATAGGGGTAGGAGGGCAGGGTGAAAACCAGCATGACCAGCCCGCGGATGCCGGGGGCGACGATGAACTGGTCGGCAGAATGATGCAGGTGGAAGATCAGGTCGCGAAAGAACATGGTCTTGCCCTGCTTGCCCAGGCCGAGCATGGTGTAGAGCTCCGAACGCGGCTTGTTGGGCATGATCGAGCGCAAGAACTGGACATAGCCGGAAGGCACGTCCATGTCGACCATGAAATAGGCGCGCGACAGGGAAAACAAAACGCCGATTCTCCACGACTCGAGGATCACCGTGTCAAGATAAAGCTTGCCTTCCGGCGAATGAAGCACCGGAATCGCGAACGGATACTCGAAAGCTCCGTTGACCGCCTTGCCGATCACGTAGGCACCCTTATTGCGGTAGAAGGCCGAGTTGAGTACCTGTATCTGCAGGTTGGCTTCGCGTGCCGGAAGCGTGCCTAGATGGGATCCGATGCCGCGCAGGACGAAATCGACGTCACGATCCAGATCCTCGAACTCGCGGGTCCATGCGAAGTCCAGGAAAACCTGGCGGATCGAGGCGCGGAATCCGGCCTGATTGGGGTAGTAGCAGCGATAGGTTGGTGGATCGGACTCGATATACTCAGTGGAAACCGCTGGCCGCACGAAAATAAAATCGTTATGGAAATAAGTGCGATGCAGTATCTGGCAGAACACCGAATTGAAGAAGGTTTCCGCCAGTTCGGGCTGCTTGTGGTTGGTCAGCAGGCCGATGAATTGGAGCTTGGCCTGCTGCCAGACCGCGTCGCTCAAATCATGTGCGTGAACCTCACGGTGCAAACGTTCGGTCGTCTCCCTGACGCGATCATCGTAGAACTGGATCCGGTCGCGAACGGACTGCTGTACCTCCTGCCAGCGCGCCTCCTCGAAGCGCCGCTTGGCGAGGGCGGAACTCTCGTGAAAGAGCCGATAGTGCTTGTTGAAGCCGTCGACCAAAACATGGGCGATGGATTCGGCGATCAGATCTTCAGATTCGCGGGCAGGCATGGCGGATATCCCGTTTAGCTCAAGCCCGACAATTCTAACAGCCGGTAGCAAACGATCCCGGGCGGGCGCACGACTGGAGCGCTTCGGGCTTTTGGAGGATAATCGCCGGCGATTCATCCCGCATCCCTTTCGATTTCCGACACCCACCAATAACGGAGCAGGCATGAGTACATTCCTGATCAAGGTTCCCGCACAAGGCCAGAAAATCATTCCCGGTCAGCCGATTCCCGACAATCCCGTGATCCCCTTCATCGAAGGCGATGGCATCGGCGTAGACATCACGCCGGTGATGCAGAGGGTGGTCGATGCCGCCGTGCAGAAGTCCTACGGCGGCAAGCGCAGGATTTCATGGATGGAGGTTTATGCAGGAGAAAAAGCGACGCGCCTTTACGGACCCGACGTATGGCTGCCGGCGGAAACGATCACCGCCTGCAAGGACTATTCTGTATCCATCAAGGGGCCATTGACCACTCCGGTGGGCGGTGGCATCCGCTCGCTCAACGTTGCGTTGCGCCAGGAGATGGATCTTTACCAGTGCGTGCGTCCGGTGCGCTACTTCAAAGGCATCCCCTCCCCGCTCAAGGATCCGAGCAAGACCGACATGGTGATCTTCCGCGAGAACACCGAAGACATCTACTGCGGCGTCGAATGGCAGGCGGAATCGCCGGCGGCGCGCAGGGTGGTCAAGTTCCTGCAAGAGGAGATGGGGGTCACCAAGATTCGTTTCCCCGGGACATCGGGAATAGGCATCAAGCCTGTTTCGCGGGAAGGCACCGAGCGCCTGGTCCGTGCCGCAATCAAATACGCGATTGCCAACAAGCGCAAGTCGGTCACCATCGTGCACAAGGGCAACATCATGAAATTCACGGAAGGCGCCTTCCGTGACTGGGGTTATGCGCTGGCGAAATACGAGTTCGGCGGCGTGGAAATCGACGGCGGCCCATGGCTCAAGCTGCCAAACGGCATCGTGATCAAGGATGCGATCGCCGACGCCTTCCTGCAGCAGATTCTCCTGCGGCCGGCCGAATATGACGTCATCGCCACGCTCAACCTCAACGGCGACTACATTTCCGATGCGCTGGCAGCTCAGGTCGGCGGGATAGGCATCGCACCCGGTGCGAACATCTCTGATCTCTATGCCTGTTTCGAGGCGACACACGGCACGGCCCCAAAATATGCCGGCAAGGACTACGTGAATCCGGGATCGCTGATCCTCTCCGCCGAAATGATGCTGCGCCATATGGGCTGGACCGAGGCGGCGGACCTCATGATCAAGTCAATGGAAGCCGCGATCGGCGACAAGGTCGTGACCTATGACTTCGCCCGGTTGATGGAAGGTGCAAAGGAAGTGAAGTGCTCTGCGTTCGGACAGGCAATGATCGACCGCATGTAACGGAAAATCGCGCACCAAAAAACAAAGCCCACCAAACGGCGGGCTTTGTTTTTCCGGAGCCGGGTTAACCGGCAACCGAGAGCTTCAACAATCAGGGCTTCTGAATGTTCGACGCCTGCTTACCCTTGGGGCCCTGCACCACGTCAAAAGTCACCTTCTCGCCTTCCTTCAGGGACTTGAAGCCAGCCATATTGATGGCAGAGAAGTGCGCGAACAGATCCTCGCTGCCGTCATCCGGGGTGATGAAGCCAAATCCCTTGGCGTCGTTGAACCACTTAACAGTACCAGTTGCCATGTAACTTTTCCTTAATCAAAAACGAACGAATCGGCCACCGCTGCGGGCTGCAAAACACCGCACCCCGGCCGGGGCATGTCGAGACTCAAGTTCGGGATAGCAGAGGGAGCCAAGCGGCGATTCAGAGGAACTGCGATTGGACAGTCTGTGAGAGGACCGTAGGTCACTGCGGAAGAACCTGAACTAAACACGTTTCGCGTTTTACGCACATTGTCAAGCAGCGTCAACAACTTT
>CAZGQB010000146.1:0-5557 GCA_964527055.1 uncultured Sulfuritalea sp. | reverse complement strand
TGCGCGCCGGTGTGGTTCAGGTCCTCGCGCTTGAGGTAGATCTGCGCGCCGCCCAGCAGGCCGGACCAGCGCTTCGCGTGGTAGACCGGGCTCGGCCGGCCGACGTAGTGCTTGAGTTCGTAGTGGAATTCGGCCATGAAGGCCGCATCGCGGCGGCACCGCTCGTAGGCATCGCGCAGCTCGTCCAGCGCGTGGCTGAGCGTCTCGGCGACGAACACGCCGCCATAGGGCCCGAAGTGGCCGCGCGGATCGGGCAAGTCATACATCTGCATTTCTGACCTCGGCGATGAAGGCGGCGATCTTCGCCGCGTCCTTGATGCCCTTGGCGGATTCCACGCCGCTCGAAACGTCCACCGCCCAGGGGCGCACGCGGCGGACGGCTTCACCCACATTCCCGATCGTCAGCCCGCCCGACAGCACGAGCGGACGGCTGCGTTCGGCCGGCACCAGGGACCAGTCGAAGCGCTCCCCGACGCCGCCGTACTCCTCGACGTGGCTGTCGAGCAGCCAGCCCGCCGCGCCCGAAAAAGGCCGCAGGTATTCTAGCAAATCGACCCCCGGCTTCACCCGGCAGGCCTTGACGTAGGGCAGGCCGAACTGCGCGCAGAAAGCCGGCGTTTCCTCGCCGTGGAACTGCAGCATGGACGGCCGCACGCGCTCGAGCACCTCGCCCACCTGCGCCACCGACGGGTTCACGAACAACGCCACCGTGCTGACGAACGGCGGCGCGGTATCCCTGAGCTCGCGTGCCGCGGCATGCTGCAGGAAGCGCGGGCTCGGCGGGTAGAACACCAGCCCGATCGCATCCGCGCCGGCGCGCGCCGCGGCATCGACGTCCTCGATCCGCGTCATGCCGCAGATCTTGATCCGGGTCCTCATGTCGCGACGGGCAGGAGAGAGGATGCAGGCCGCTGCGCGGGGAGTTCCCACTTCGCCTCATAGTCGACCGCTTCAAGGTACAGGCCCTCGGACGCGAAGGTGGGCGCCGCACGCGCGCGATCGCGCGACTCGAGGACCGTCTTCGCCCAGGCGGCCGGCTGCTTGCCGGCGCCTATGGTGACCAGCGTGCCGACGATGTTGCGCACCATGTGCTGCAGCCACGCATTCGCGCGCAGGCGAAACTCGATGCGCTCGCCGCAGCGCTCGACGCCGATCGCATGCAGCGTGCGCACCGGGCTCTTGGCCTGGCACTCGGCCGCCCTGAACGCGGAGAAATCGTGCTCGCCGAGCAGCTGCGCGGCCGCCTCGCGCATCGGCGCGATGTCCAGGGGCGCGTGGTACCAGCCGGCATAGCGCGCCGCCAGCGCCGGGCGCACCGGCCGGTTGACCAGCAGGTAGCGGTAAGCGCGCGCCCTCGCCGCATAGCGGGCGTGGAAATCCCGCGACACGCGCTTTGACCAGAGCACCGCAACGGCTTCGGGGAGCAGCGCGTTCACGCCGCGCACCCAGGCAGAATCGGGACGTTCGGCCTCGGTATCGAAGTGGACCACCTGCGCGAGCGCGTGCACACCGCGGTCCGTGCGTCCCGCGCAGGTCACGGATACCGGCCGGTCCGCAACGGCCGACAATGCCGTTTCGAGCGCATCCTGCACGGTGCCTCCGCCGGGCTGGGTCTGCCAGCCGAGGAAGCGGCTGCCGTCGTATTCAAGCCCGAGTGCGATTCTGGTCGCCATAATGAAAAAGCCGCGGTCGCTTGCGCGCCGCGGCTTGTTGAGCTGCCTCCGCGGCTAGCCCAGGCCCGATAGCATTTGCTCGGCCTGGCTCTTCTGCGCGGCGTCGCCGTCCTTCACGACTTCATTGAGCAGCTCGCGCGCCCCGTCCTTGTCGCCCATCTCCTGGTACGCCTTCGCGAGGTCGAGCTTGGTGGCGACCTCCTGCCACTTTGGATCGGCGCTGGTGCCGCCGCCCCCCGGCGTACCCAAGTCGAAACTCAGTCCGCCGAGATCCAAGGGCGCTTCGGCGGCGGCCGGCTTTGCCGGTTCGGCGCTGCCGCCCAGGTCGAGATTGAGGTCGAAATCCATCGCCACGGTCGCATCGGGATCCGCTTTCGCCGCCGGCGCCGGCGCCGGCACGGCCTTGCGCGGCATCAGGATGGTCTTCTCGCCGTCGTCTTCCACGCCACCGGGTCCGCCTGCGCCGCCAAGGTCAAAGTCCAGCCCTGCGCTTGCCGCCTTGGTTTCGCCGCTGTCCAGCTTCAGCGTGCCGCCCGCCGCGAAATCGCTTCTCGGAATGGCCGCCGTCGTCGCGCCGATGTCGAAATCCAGGCCCCCCGCGTCCGCCTTGATCGCCGGGGTCGCGCCGCTGCCGCCACCGATGTCGAAATCGAGCACCGGAGCCGCCGCGGCAGACGCAGCCACGGCTGCCTCGGCCGCCGTACCTCCGCTGCCATACAGGCCGTTGCCCGGATCGATGCTGTGCCCGAGAGCCATCGCCGTGTCCCACTCCGGACCCGAACTGCCGGTCAGCCCCTTCAGCTTGAGCGCGGTCTGCTCGAAGGACTTCGCATCCTTGCGCTTGGCGTAGATCTCGAGCAGCTTGGCGTGCACCGCAATGCGATTGGGATCCTTGCTGATCGATTCCTTGAGGATTTCCTCGGCCTGCGCATCGCGCCCGTAGGCCATGTAGACATCGGCCTCGGCAATCGGGTCGACTTCATCGCTCTCCCCGCCGCCGACACTGGCGCCGCTGACGGAGGCTTCCGAGGCATCGACGGCCGCGGCGCCCGCCTGCGGACTTGCCGCCGGCTGCGGTGCGGCGTTATTGAACACCGACGCGGCGCCCGCCCCCGTGGCCGCGCCCAGCACACTGTCCTGGAACGTGGAGGATTGCGTTGCCTTCTTGCGGCGCCACTGCCATGTCCCATAGCCGACCAGCAGCAAGGCCACCGCGGCAAGCCCTCCGCCCGATATCGGGTCGGTTAGAAATGCCATCGCATCGTCGACCAACCCCGTCTCGGGTGCAGGCGCCGGCTTGGGCGGGGCTGCCTTTTTCTTCGCAACGTCCTTGGACGGCTCCTTGGGCGCCTCCTTCACGGCCTCCTTCACGGCCTCCTTCGGCGCCTCAGCAGCCGCTACTTTTGCGGCTTCTTTGGCGGCTTCCTTCGGGGCTTCTTGGGGGGCTTCCTTCGGGGCTTCCTTGGCGGCTTCCTTGGGCGCTTCCTTGGCGGGTTCGGGCGCCTTCGCAGCCGGCGGGGGCGCTGCAGGCGCGGCCGGCGGCTTCGCCGCCGCCTTCTTCTCCAGCTCGGCCATCTGCTGGTTCTTCATTTCCATCAACTTCTGCAGATCGGCGACGTTCTTCTCCAGATCACTGACGCGCGATTGCGCTTCCTTCAGCGCGCGTTCCCGTGCCACGCGATCGTCATCGCGAGCCGCTTGGGCCGCCGGCGTGCCAGGCTTCGCCGGATCCGCCTTCGACAGCTTGAGCTGATCCTTCTGGTCCGCGGGCGCCGGCACTTCCGGCTTGGCCGTAATGCGCCCGGCGACTTCGCGCTCGCGAACCCGTGCCGCCGGAGCCGCCGCGACCGCCTGGCCCAGCTTGCGTTTGTAATCGGCGAAATCCGCCATGTGCGCCTGCACCTGCTCGCGGGCTTCGGAAGCCCCGATCGCCAGGACGGCCTCGCGATCAGGAATGTTCAGGATGCGCCCGGCACGGACCAGGTTGACGTTGTCACGGATGAATGCCGACTGGTTGGCGCGGAACAGCGCGATAAGCATTTGGTTGAGCGTCACCCCCGGTGGCAGGTTCTGGCGCGCGATCGCACCCAGGGTGTCGCCCTTCTTCACTTCGTGCTGCTTGGCCGACCCGGTGTCGACAGCCGCAGCCGCCGCCGGGGGACGCCGTTCGGACCGCGGGGCCGGCGCCGCAGGTCCCGGGGACGGGACGGGGACCGGCCTGGCTGCCGGCGCGGCGGCTGGAGCCGGGCCCTTGAATTCGACGGGGTCGAGCAGGAACGTGTACTCACGAACCAAGCGCCCCGTCGCCCATGACAACTCGATCAGTACGTCCAGAAACGGGTCATTGATCGGCTGTGAACTGGTCATCCGGATCACCGGACGCGCGCCGCGCCTGTCGATGGTGAAGGTCAGGTCGATCAGCGCACTGCTCATTTCGATGCCGGCCTGGCGAAACGCCTCCATGGTCGCCAGCCGCGCCTGCAGCGAATCGTCTTCGCCGGGCTGCAGCGAAACGATCTCGATTTCGGCGCGCAACGGCTGACCCAGGGCAGACAAAACCTGGAGCCTTCCTAGCCCTGCAGCATCCACCACCAGCGGCGCGAAAAGCAGCGCCACGATGGCAAGACGAATTGCGGTGACCAATTTAGCCACTGAGCCCACCCTGAGTCGTTCGTCCGGGACTGACTACCATAACATCATGGCGTTAGCCCTGCAACCTGAGAGACATTCTTGATTTTGGCGCCCTAGCGCCTTGGACTGGAAGGAATTATTCCTCCCGCACAAGGCCCTAGTGCACCCCCGCATCCAACAATATCCGCACCATCCGGCGCAGCGGTTCGGCCGCGCCCCAGAGCAACTGGTCGCCGACGGTAAAGGCGGCGAGATAGTCCCCGCCCATCGGCATCTTGCGCAGCCGGCCGATCGGCACCTGCAGCTTGCCGCTGACCGCCGCCGGCGTGAGTTCCGCGAGCGACTCCTCCCGCCGGTTCGGCACCACTTTTACCCAGTCATGGGCATCGGCAAGCATGCCTTCGATCTCGCCCAGCGGAACGTCCCGCTTCAGCTTCACGGTCATCGCCTGGCTGTGGCAGCGCATCGCGCCCACGCGCACGCAGATGCCGTCGATCGGGATCGGTCGCGCGCTGCGGCCGAGAATCTTGTTGCCCTCGGCCTGCGCCTTCCACTCTTCGCGGCTCTGGCCGTTGCCGAGGTCCTTGTCGATCCAGGGCAGCAGGCTCGCCGCCAGCGGATAGCCGATCTCGCTCCGCGGCATCGCGCCGTTGCGCAGCGCCGAGGTCACGCGCTGGTCGATGTCCAGCGCGCTCGCGGCGGGGTCGTCGGTGAGCGGCTTGGCGACCTGGCCGAGGTGCCCCATCTGCTGGACGAGTTCGCGCATCTGCGCGGCGCCGCCGCCGGAGGCCGCCTGATAGGTCATGCAGGTCATCCACTCCACCAGGTCGCGCTGCAGCAGCCCCGCCATCGCCATCAGCATCAGGCTCACCGTGCAGTTGCCGCCGATGTAGTCCTTCGTGCCGCGCGCCACCGCGCCCTTGATGACGTCCAGATTCACGGGATCGAGGATGATCACGGCATCGTCCTTCATGCGCAGTGCGCTGGCCGCGTCGATCCAGTAGCCCTGCCACCCCGCCGCGCGCAGCTTCGGGTGGATGTCGTTCGTGTAGTCGCCGCCCTGGCAGGAAATGATCACCGGGAGCTTCTTCAGCGCCGCGATGTCGGCAGCATTCTCGACGCTACCGTTCGCCTTGCCGGTGTCCGGCCCCTTGCCGCCCGCCTGCGAGGTGGAGAAGAACACGGGCTCGAGGTGGTCGAAGTCCTTTTCCTCGCGCATCCTCTGCACGAGTACCGAACCCACCATGCCGCGC
>CAZGQB010000145.1:0-5604 GCA_964527055.1 uncultured Sulfuritalea sp. | reverse complement strand
TTCAACCACAAGGCGGTCGCCGCCGGGGTCGACATCAATTTCATCGCCCCGGCCCATCTCGGCGATACACTGACGGCCGTCGGCAGCGCCCGCCACCAGGGCGGACGCAGCGGCATCTACGACATCGAGGTCACGAACCAGGATGGCAGGGTGATCGCCGTGTTTCGCGGCCGTTCCACCCGCATCAAGGGACACTTTTTCGACGAAAGCCAACCCACATGAGCACACAGGCATACATCTGCGACGCCATACGCACTCCCATCGGCCGCTACGGCGGCACGCTGTCCGGCATCCGCGCCGACGACCTCGCCGCCCTGCCGATCAAGGCCTTGATGGCGCGCAATCCCGGCGTCAATTGGGAACTGGTCGAAGACGTGATCTACGGTTGCGCCAACCAGGCCGGCGAAGACAACCGCAACGTGGCGCGCATGGCCGCCCTCCTCGCCGGCCTGCCGGTGGCCGTGCCCGGCACGACCATGAACCGCCTCTGCGGCTCGGGCATGGATGTGTCGGCACCGCGGCACGCGCGATCAAGGCGGGCGAAGCTGCACTGATGATCGCCGGCGGGGTCGAGAGCATGAGCCGCGCCCCCTTCGTCATGCCCAAGGCGGAGAGCGCCTTTTCGCGCAGCAACGCCGTGTATGACACGACCATCGGCTGGCGCTTCGTGAACAAGCTGATGAAGGCGCAGTACGGCATCGACTCGATGCCGGAAACCGCCGACAACGTCGCCGCCGAATTCAGGATAGCCCGCGCCGACCAGGACGCCTTCGCCCTGCGCTCGCAACAGCGCTGGGGCGCCGCCAACGCCGCCAGCTTCTTCAAGGGCGAGATCGTCCCGGTGGAAATCGCGCAGAAGAAGGGCGAGCCGAAGATCTTCGACACCGACGAGCATCCGCGCACCGATACCACGCTGGAACAGTTGGCCAGACTCAAGGGCATCAACGGCCCCGAACTCACCGTCACGGCGGGCAATGCCTCGGGCGTCAATGACGGCGCCTGCGCGCTGCTCATTGCCTCCGAAGCCGCCGCCAGGGCGCACGGCCTGCCCCCCAGGGCGCGCGTCGTGGCCATGGCCACGGCCGGCGTGGCACCGCGCATCATGGGTTTCGGCCCGGCGCCGGCGGTCAAGAAGCTGCTGGCGCAGACCGGCCTCACGCTGGCGCAGATGGACGTCATCGAGCTCAACGAAGCCTTCGCCGCGCAGGGCCTTGCCGTGACCCGCGACCTCGGCCTGGCCGACGACGATGCCCGCGTCAATCCCAACGGCGGCGCGATCGCCATCGGCCACCCGCTGGGCATGAGTGGCGCACGCCTGGTGACCACGGCGATGTATCAATTGCATCGCACCGCCGGCCGTTACGCCTTGTGCACCATGTGCATCGGCGTCGGCCAGGGCATCGCGATCATCATCGAACGGGTCTGACGTCCTGTCCACCGACCACTTTTCGGGCCACGCCGCGCACTACGCGCGCCACCGGCCGTCCTATCCGCCCGGCCTCTTCGCCTGGCTTGCCACGCAGTCCCCGGGCGTCGACCGGGCCTGGGACTGCGCCACCGGCAACGGCCAGGCCGCGCTCGCCCTGGCCGCCCATTTCCGCCAGGTCCATGCCACCGACCTGTCGGCCGAACAGCTGGCGCAGGCGACACCCCATGCGCGTATCGATTACCGGCAGGGACCGGCCGAGGCCAGCGGCCTGGCCGACCGCAGCTGCGACCTGGTCACCGTGGCGCAGGCGCTGCACTGGTTCTGCAACGACGGCTTCTTCGCCGAAGTCCGGCGGGTGCTCAAGCCGGGCGGCCTGTTCGCCGCCTGGACCTACACGCTGCTGCACGGCGACCCGGCGCTGACCGAAATCGTCAGGGACTACTCGACCCACACCGTCGGCGCCTACTGGCCGCCACAACGGCGCTGGGTGGACCTCGGCTATCGCGGCATGCCCTTTCCCTGCGCCGACATCGAGGTGCCCGAATTCGAGATCCGGCGCGAGCTCACCATGGAAGAGGTGCTCGACTACCTGCGCACCTGGTCGTCGACCCAGGGCTGCCTGAAGGAAACCGGTGTCGACCCCTGCCTTGCGCTGCGCGGGCGCCTGCGCGAACTCTGGCCGGAGCCGGGCGCCCGCAAGACCATCGTCTGGCCCATCATCTTGCGTTGCGGGAGGATCGAATGAAGGATGTCGCAAAACCGGAGCTCGCCACCCTGGGCGGCGGGTGCTTCTGGTGCCTGGAAGCCGCGCTGCTGCAGCTGAAAGGGGTCGAATCCGTGGTCTCCGGCTACGCCGGCGGAGCCACCGACAGGCCCGATTACCACAGCGTGTGCAGCGGCCGTACCGGCCATGCCGAGGTGGTCGAAGTTCGCTTCGACCCGGATGTGATCGATTACCGGACCCTGCTGACGGCCTTCTTCGCCATCCACGACCCGACCACCCTGAACCGCCAGGGCAACGACATCGGCACCCAGTACCGCTCGGTGATCTTCACCCACGACGATGGCCAGAAAGAAATCGCCGAGGCGCTGATCGCGGACCTCGCGGCGCAGCGGATATGGCCCGCTCCCATCGTCACCGCCGTGTCGCCGGCGCCGACTTTCTGGCGCGCCGAGGATTACCACCAGAACTACTACGCCAACAATACCCTGCAGGGCTATTGCCAGGCCGTGGTCGCGCCCAAGGCGGCGAAGTTGCGCAAGGTCTTCGCCGGGCGGCTGAAGGACGGCTGAGCCGGCTTAGCCCGCGTCAGGCTGCTCCGCAGGAACCGACATGGCGAAGGCCGGCAAGTCCATGCAATGCTGATGGATGCGCATCACCGTCGGCACATGGTCAAGCCGGCAGTCGAAACGCATCGCATTGAAAATCTGGGGCACAAGCAGCACGTCGGCCATGGTCGGCGCATCACCGTGGCAAAACGCCCCCGTGCGCGCATCGCCGGCCAGCATGGCTTCCACGGTTTCAAGCCCGGTCTCGACCCAGTGCCGGTACCAGGCGTTCTTCTGATCCTCGGTGATGCCCAGGGTCCTGCTCAGGTAACGCAGCACCCGCAGGTTGTTGAGCGGATGTATCTCGCAGGCGACGGCCAGCGCCAGCGCCCTGACCCGCGCCCGGCCGGCGGCGTCGGCCGGCAGCAGCGGCGGTTGCGGCCGGGTCTCGTCGAGGTACTCGATGATCGCCAGCGACTGGGTCAGGATCGTGCCGTCGTCGTCGAGCACCGGTACCAGCGCCGCCGGATTGAGCGCCTTGAAGCCGGAGGCAAACTGCTGGCCGCCGTCCTTCACCAGATGAACTGCGGCATACTCGTAGTCGATGCCCTTCAAGGCCAGCGCGATGCGCACGCGGAAGCTCGCGGAACTGCGGAAGTAGCTGTAGAGCCTCATGACAGTGCTGGAAAAAACAATATGGGGGCCTTGCCGGTCCCTGCTCGGGCAAAGCTTCCGACCCGGGCAAAGACTAGAATGACGGGACTATAGCCCTCTCCGACCCGATGTCAAAGTCCGCGGCCACCACCGACTCCCGATGCCGATTCCCCGGCGGCGCGATCCGCGCCGTCCTCACGGCCATGGCCCTGCTGCCCTGCGCGGCGCTTGCGGCCGACTCCGTGCCGGGCTTGCGCAGCAGCGATCAGGTCGACCTGCGGCGGCTGGGCAAGGTGTCCGAGGACGAGCGTTCCGTGCTGCGCATGGAGTGGCGCGCCGGAATGGCGGGCGTGGAGGAAACCCGCAGCGTACAGGATATCCTCGACAAACTGCGGCGCCTGGAAAGCGGCATCGGCGACGTCAGCCAGCTGGTCCGCAACATGCCGGCAGCGCCCGCCGCCGCCGCAACGGCTCCCGTTGCGACGGTTGCTCCTGTTGCGACGACGGCCCCCGCCGCCGGGGAAGCGCCCGGCACGGACGACTACGATATCCGCCTGATGGTGGCCAACGCTGCAGCGCTTGCCCTGTTGGCGCTGTGGTGGTTCCGCCGGCGCAGTCCCTCAGCGCAGCCGGGAACCGCACTGCCCCCAACGCCACCGCAACAGGCGCCACCCGCGGCAGCGGAACCGCAAACGGCGGCGGCGCCCCTCGCAATGCAGCCGGTGACGGCAACGGTAACTGCACCGCCGCTTGCCCCGCCCCCGCCAGCCCCCCCCGCATGGCCGGAGCCGGTCGCCGTGGTTGCCGCGCCGCGCCCCAGCGAAGCGCCGCCGGAAGCCGCGGCACCTGCGCCGACGCCGCCGGAACCCGAACCGGGTGCGCCATTCGAAGCAGACAAGACCATGGTGTTCGACTTTTCGCTGGAAGAGGCCGACCCGGAAACCGTGGCGCGGGAGAACGCCCGCCTTGGGGCCCTGCGCCCCCCCAGTCCACCCGAACCGCCGCCGGCCGGGCGGGCTGCGCAGACAACCGAGGTCGAACCGACCTTGCAACTGGCCGAAATCATGCTGTCGATGGGGCTGGAGGAAGGCGCGGCGCAAACCCTGATCGAATACACCGAGGCCAACCCGCGCCACGCAATCTACCACTGGCTGAAGTTGCTCGGCATCTATCGCAGCCGCGGCTTGCAGAAGGAATTCGCGGCTACCGCGGAGAAACTGCGCAGGTATTTCAACATCCAGGCGGCAGAATGGGGCAAGCCGCTTGCGGGCGGAGCGCAGACGCTGGAAAACTTTACCCGCATCGCCGAGCATGTACAGAAGATCTGGACCCAGCCGGAGGAGTGCATCGGCTACCTTCGGCGCCTGCTGGAAGATAACCGCGACGGTGCGCGCGCCGGCTTCCCGCAGTCGGTGGCCGAGGAAATCCTGTTCCTGGTCGAAGTCCAGAAGATGCTGGCCGGCCCCGGTCAGCCGGCCACGTAGCGCTCCACGCCCTGCTCGATGGCGCCGAAGATGCTGGCGCCGTTGTTGTCGCGCATCTCGATGCGCACCCGGTCACCGAAACGCATGTAGGGCGTCTTCGGCGCGCCTTGCTCGATGGCCTCGTACATGCGCAGCTCGGCGATGCAGCAGTAGCCGACGCCGCCGTTGTCCACGGAGGAGCCGAACAGCCCGCCCTGCTTGTTCGACACGGTGCCCGAACCGATGATCGAACCGGCCTCCAGCTCGCGCGTCTTCGCCAGATGGGCCATCAGTTGCGCGAAGTCGAAGATCATGTCCGTTCCCGCGTCCGGCCGGCCGAAGGGCTTGCCGTTCAATGCCACCTCCAGCGGCAGGTGGACCCTGGCCGCGCGCCAGGCGGCACCGAGTTCGTCGGGCGTCACCGCCACCGGCGAAAAAGCCGAGGCCGGCTTGGACTGCAGGAAACCGAAACCCTTGGCCAGTTCGGCGGGGATCAGGTTGCGCAGGCTGACGTCGTTCACCAGCATCAGCAGGCGGATCGCCTTTTCGCATTGCGCCGGCGTGGCGCCCATCGGCAGGTCGCCGGTGACCGCCGCCACCTCGGCCTCGAAATCGATGCCCCAATCTTCGCTGGCGGCGAAGATCGGATCGTGCGGCCCGACGAAACTGTCGGAGCCTCCCTGGTACATCAGCGGATCGGTCCAGAACTCGGGCGGCAATTCGGCGCCGCGCGCCTTGCGCACCAGTTCGACGTGATTCACGTAGGCCGAGCCGTCGGCCCACTGGTAG
>CAZGQB010000144.1:0-5631 GCA_964527055.1 uncultured Sulfuritalea sp. | reverse complement strand
CCTTCGTCATCACGCCCTGGCTGGCGCTGAAGCTGATGAAGCCGGCGGCGCACGGCCATGCCGCTCTTGGCGGCGATGCGACGACCGAAAAACTCGACCGCCTGTTCCGCCGCATCATGTCGCCGCTGCTCGACCCGCGCACCGGCCGCGCGGCGCGGCGCAAGCTGTGGATCGGCGTGCTGGTGGCCATCCTGGCCTCAGTGAGCCTCGGCTTCTTCAAGCTGGTGGTACTGAAGATGCTGCCCTTCGACAACAAGAGCGAATTACAGGTCGTGCTAGACATGCCGGTCGGCACGCCGCTGGAAGAAACCGCGAAGGTGTTGCGCGAGATCTCCGCCGAGATAGCCCAGGTGCCCGAGGTCGCCGATTACCAGGCATACGCCGGCACGGCTGCGCCGATCAATTTCAACGGCCTGGTGCGCCAGTACTACCTGCGCAGCATGCCGGAGCAGGGCGACATCCAGGTGAATCTGGTCGACAAGAAACATCGCAGCCGCCAGAGCCACGAAATCGCCGTGTCGGTACGCGACCGCGTCGTCGCCGTGGCGACGAAGCACGGTGGCAATGCCAAGGTGGTGGAAGTACCGCCCGGCCCGCCGGTGATGTCGCCCATCGTCGCCGAGGTCTATGGTCCGGACTACGCCGGACAGATCGCCGTGGCGAAACAGGTGCGCGCGGCCTTCGAAGGCACGACCGACATCATCGGCGTCGATGACACCGTCGACGAGGATGCGGAAAAGCTGGTGCTGCGCGTGAACCAGGCCAAGGCGGCGCTGCTCGGCGTGGCGCAGAAGGACGTGGTCGAGGTGGTGCGCATGGGCCTCTCGGGCGAGGATGTGACGCCGGTACACGATGGCGATGCCAAGTACGAAATCCCGGTGCGCATCGTGCTGCCGGCGGAGCGCCAGGACAACATCGACCAGTTGCTCAGGCTCAAGGTGCGCGGTCGCGACGGCGCGCTGGTGCCGGTCTCGGAGGTGGTCGAAATCCGCCGCCAGCTGCGCGAGAAGCTGATCTACCACAAGGACCTGCTGCCGGTGGTCTTCGTCACCGGCGACATGGGCGGCAAGCTCGACAGCCCACTCTACGGCATGTTCGACATCCGCAACAAGCTGGCCGGTATTTCACTGCCGCAGGGTGGCACGCTGGGCGAATACTTTTTCAAGCAGCCGCGCGACCCCTACGCGCAGTATTCGATCAAGTGGGACGGCGAATGGCAAGTCACCTACGAGACCTTCCGCGACATGGGCGCGGCCTATGCCGTCGGCCTGATCCTGATCTACCTGCTGGTGGTGGCGCAGTTCAAATCCTACCTAGTGCCGCTGATCATCATGGCGCCGATCCCGCTCACCATCATCGGCGTCATGCCGGGCCACGCCTTGTTCGGCGCGCAATACACGGCGACCTCTATGATCGGCATGATCGCGCTGGCCGGCATCATCGTGCGCAATTCCATCCTGCTGGTTGACTTCATCAACGAGCAGGTCGCCGGTGGCATGGACTTCGCCGAAGCCGTGATCCAGGCCGCCGCGGTGCGCGCCAAGCCCATCGTGCTGACCGGGCTGGCGGCCATGCTCGGCGCGTTGTTCATCGTCGACGACCCGATCTTCGCTGGCCTCGCCTTGTCCTTGATTTTCGGCATCTTCGTCTCCACCCTGCTGACGCTGGTGGTGATCCCGGTTCTGTATTACGCGGTGATGCAAGGCCGCATCGTCAAACCCCAATAAGGAGCTTCACATGACCATCAATCAGATCGTACGCATCGTCGCCGGATTCTTCATCATGACCTCGCTGGTCCTCGCCCACGTCATGGGCCAGGTGGACATGAGCAAGCTGTCCTGGCTGTGGTTCACCGCCTTCGTCGGCGCCAACCTGTTCCAGAGCGGCTTCACCAGGTTCTGCCCGCTGGATTCCATCCTCAAGAAGCTGGGCGTGCCGGAAACGACCGGCAACACCTGCGCCTGATGACGTAATTCGCCGTGTCGCCAGCGCCGTCCGCAAGGGATACCGCCCCTGCTTCGCACGGGGCATAACTCTTGGTTCGGTGATTCAGGCGAACAGCCGGGCCAATTCGGCGCCGGGCGAGGGCGCGCGCATGAAGGCTTCGCCGACGAGGAAGGCATGCACGCCGCGCGAAGTCATGGTCGCCACGTCGGCCGGCGCGAGAATGCCCGACTCGGTGACCACGATGCGATCGGCCGGGATACGGCCCAGTTGCGACAGCGTGGTGTCGAGGCTGACTTCGAAGGTACGCAGGTTACGATTGTTGATACCGATCAGCGGCGTCTTGAGCTGAAGCGCGATGTCGAGCTCGGCCGCGTCGTGGCATTCCACCAGCACCGACATGCCCAGCGCGAAGGCGATGGCTTCCATCTCCCGCATCTGTACCAGCGAGAGGGCATCGACGATCAGCAGGATCGCGTCGGCGCCCATGGCGCGGGCTTCATACACCTGCCATGGATCGACCAGAAAATCCTTGCGCAGTACCGGCAGCGCGCAGGCGGCGCGGGCCGCGCGCAGGTACTCGGACGAGCCCTGGAAGAAGGGTTGGTCGGTCAGCACCGAAAGGCAGGCGGCGCCGTGCTTCTCGTAATCGGCGGCGATCTCGGCGGGCCGGAAGTCGGCGCGGATCACGCCCTTCGACGGGCTGGCCTTCTTGATTTCGGCGATGACTGCCGTGTCACCAGCGCCGACTTTTGTGCGAATGGCGCCAACAAAGTTGCGCGCCGGCGCCTGGGCCTCCGCCTCGGCGCGGGTCGCCGCCAGCGGCTTGGCTTTCTTTCCTGCCGCGACTTCCTCGCGCTTGACGGCGAGGATCTTTTCGAGGATGTCCGCCGCCATCAGCCGATCTTTTTGGTGAAGGCGACGAAGTCGTCGAGCTTCTTGCGCGCGGCGCCGCTGGCGATGGCTTCGCGTGCCCTGGCGATGCCCTCGCCGATCGACTCGGCCAGGTTGGCGGTGTAAAGCGCGGCGGCGGCATTCAGCGTGACGATCTCGCGCGGCGTGCCGGGCCTGTTGTCCAGCGCCTCGAGCAGCATGGCTTTCGATTCGGCGGCATCGGCGACGCGCAGGCCGCGGTTGGACATCATTGCCAGGCCGTAGTCCTCGGGATGGATTTCGTATTCGGTGATCTCGCCGTTCTTCAGTTCGCCGACCAGGGTCGCGGCGCCGAGGGATATCTCGTCCATGCCGTCCTTGCCCCACACCACCATGACGTGGTCTGCGCCGAGCTGCTTCATCACGCGCACCTGGATGCCGACCAGATCCGGATGGAACACGCCCATCAGGGTGTTCGGCGCGCCGGCCGGGTTGGTCAGCGGACCGAGGATGTTGAAGATGGTGCGCACGCCCATCTCGCGCCGCACCGGGGCGACGTTCTTCATCGCCGGATGGTGGTTGGGTGCGAACATGAAACCGCAGCCGATGGCCTCGATGCATTCGCCGACCTGGGCCGGGCTCAGCATGATGTTGGCGCCCAGCGCTTCGAGCACGTCGGCCGCGCCGGATTTCGACGAGACGCTGCGGTTGCCGTGCTTGGCCACCGTGGCGCCGGCGGCGGCGGCGACGAACATCGTGGTGGTCGAGATGTTGAAGGTATGGGCGCCGTCGCCGCCGGTGCCGACGATGTCCACGAAGTGGGGGTTGTGCGGCGTGTCGACCTTGGTCGACAACTCGCGCATGACCGTCGCCGCGGCGGCGATTTCGCCCAGCGTTTCCTTCTTCACGCGCAGGCCGGTGAGGATGGTGGCGACCATCAGCGGCGAAATTTCGCCGCCCATGATTTGCCGCATCAGGTGCAGCATTTCGTCGTGGAAGATTTCGCGGTGTTCGATGGTGCGCTGGAGCGCTTCTTGTGGCGTGATCATGTTCAGCTTCCCTTCAAAAAATTGTTCAGCAGCTCATGGCCGCATTCGGTCATGATCGATTCAGGGTGGAACTGCACGCCTTCCAACGCAAACTCCTTGTGGCGCACGCCCATGATCTCGCCGTCGTCGGTCCAGGCCGTGACTTCGAGGCAGGCCGGCAGGGTCTCGCGGCGTATCGCCAGCGAGTGGTAACGCACCACCGTCAGTGGATTGGACAGGCCGGCGAAAACGCCCTTGCCCTCGTGATGCACGGGCGAGGTCTTGCCGTGCATCAGCTGCTTGGCATGCACGATCTCGCCGCCGAAGGCCGCACCGATGCTCTGGTGGCCGAGGCAGACGCCGAGCAGGGGGATCCTGCCGGCGAACTCCCTGATCGCCGCCACCGAGATGCCGGCTTCGGCCGGCGAGCAGGGACCGGGCGAGACCACGATGAACGCCGGCTTCATCGCGGCGATTTCCTTGAGGGTGATCGCATCGTTGCGGAACACCTTGACGTCCTCGCCGAGTTCGCCGAAGTACTGCACCAGGTTGTAGGTGAAGCTGTCGTAGTTGTCGATCATCAATAGCATGGCAGCCTCCGGTCAGTCGAAACGCGTATCGAGGCCGGCTTCGGCCATCTCGGCGGCGCGCAGCTGCGCCCGCGCCTTGTTCAGCGTTTCCTGCCATTCCGAATCGGGGTCGGAGTCGGCGACGATGCCGGCGCCGGCCTGGACGTGGATCCGCCCGTCCTTGATCACCGCGGTGCGGATCGCGATGCAGAGATCCATGTCGCCGTTGAAGCCCAGGTACCCCACGCTGCCGGCATAGATGCCGCGCTTGCTGGGTTCGAGTTCGTCGATGATTTCCATGGCGCGCACCTTCGGCGCGCCGGACACCGTGCCGGCGGGGAAGGTGGCCTTGAGCACGCCCAGCGCACCCTCGTCGTCCTTGAGTTCGGCGTCGACGTTGGAGACGATGTGCATCACGTGCGAGTAGCGTTCGATGATGAACGGGTCGCTGACCTTGACCGTGCCGGTCTTCGCCACGCGGCCGATGTCGTTGCGGCCGAGGTCGAGCAGCATCAGATGCTCGGCGCGCTCCTTCGGGTCGGCCAGCAGGTCGGCGGCCAGCGCCTCGTCTTCGGCGAGGGTGGCGCCGCGCTTGCGCGTGCCGGCGATCGGCCGCACGGTGACGCGGCGTTCCCCGTCCTGGTGTTCGAGCCGCACCAGGATCTCGGGCGAGGCGCCGACCACGTGGAAATCCTCGAAGTTGAAGTAGAACATGTAGGGCGAGGGATTCAGCGTGCGCAGTGCGCGGTAGAGCGCCAGCGGGCTCGCCGCAAAGGGCTTGCTCATGCGCTGCGAGAGCACCACCTGCATGACGTCGCCATCGACGATGTACTGCTTGGCGCGGCGCACCGCGGCCTTGAAGGCTTCCTCGCCAAACTCCGAAACCGCGGGGGCGGACGGCGCGCGCACTTCCGGCGGAATCTCGACCGGGGCACGCAGCTTGGCCAGCAGTTCCTTGAGCCGGGCCCGGGCCTGCTTCCAGGCGCCGGGAAAGCCCGGCTCGGCATACACCACCAGCGTCAGCTTGCCCGAGAGGTTGTCGACGATCGCGATTTCTTCGGACAGCAGCAGCAGGATGTCGGGTACGCCGAGCGGATCGGGTGTTTTCCTCTGCGCGAGCCTGGTCTCGATATAGCGCACCGTGTCGTAGCCGAAGGCACCGACCAGGCCGCCGCAGAAGCGCGGCAGGCCGGGCAGGTCGGGCACCTTGAAGCGCG
>CAZGQB010000143.1:0-5632 GCA_964527055.1 uncultured Sulfuritalea sp. | reverse complement strand
TTGAGGTCATGGTCGCCGCGCAGCAGCAGCAGGACGAACTCGCTGCCGCCCTCTTTCTCGGCCATCACGGCGATGGCCTTGACGGTCTGCGTCAGCGGCAGGCCGAGGAAGGCCGCCACGTCTTCGCACTTGGTCTTGTTCGGCGTTGCTTTCTTCTCCATCGTTGCCGTGCCGCCGGTGCCGACTTTTTGCAGGACGACGGCTTCCGCCAGTTCCACGTTAGCCGCGTAATCGGAGGTCGGGCAAAAGGCGATCGCATCTTCGCCGGAATCGGCCAGCACGTGGAATTCGTGCGAACCGGTACCGCCGATGGCGCCGGTGTCGGCGGCCACCGCGCGGAATTTCAGGCCGAGACGGGCGAAAATGCGGCTGTAGGTCTCGTACATGTTGCGGTATTCGCGCTCGAGGTCGGCGTACGACGCATGGAAGGAATAGCCGTCCTTCATCAGGAACTCGCGCCCGCGCATGACCCCGAAGCGCGGCCGGATCTCGTCGCGGAACTTGGTCTGCACCTGGTAGAAGTGGCGCGGCAGCTGGCGGTAGCTCTTCACCTCGCGCCGCACCATGTCGGTGATGACTTCCTCGTGGGTCGGGCCGATCACGAAATCGCGCTGATGGCGGTCCTTGAAGCGCAGCAGTTCCGGACCGTATTTCGGGCCGCGACCGGATTCCTCCCACAATTCAAACGGTTGTACGGCCGGCATGAGCAGCTCGATGGCCCCGGCGCGGTCCATTTCCTGACGCACGATGTTTTCGACCTTGCGCAAGACGCGCAGCCCCATCGGCATCCAGGTATAGATGCCGCCGGCGAGGCGGCGGATCAGTCCGGCGCGCAGCATCAGTTGGTGACTGATGATTTCGGCGTCGGAGGGGGCTTCCTTGAGGGTGGCGATGAAAAACTGGCTGGCGCGCATGGCTATGGGCTGGAATCCGGAAAACGCGCATTTTACCTGTCGGCGGAAAATTGCAGCTGCGGCAGATGCGGCTTTCCAGCGGCGCTCGATTGTGGAAGAATGCATCCCAGACAATCATTGGAACATGCATCATGCTCGATCGTGAAGGCTTTCGCCCGAACGTCGGCATCATCCTGGTCAACAGTCGCAACGAGGTGTTTTGGGGCAAGAGGATCCGCGAACATTCCTGGCAGTTCCCGCAAGGCGGCATCAAGAAGGGTGAAACGCCCGAGCAGGCGATGCTGCGCGAACTGGAGGAGGAAACCGGCCTCAAGCCCGAACATGTGCGGATCATCGGCCGCACGCGCGACTGGTTGCGCTACGAGGTGCCGAAACAATGGATTCGCCGAGAATGGCGAAGCACCTACAGGGGGCAGAAACAGATATGGTTTCTGTTGCGATTGATAGGCCGCGACAGCGATGTCTGCCTGCGCGCCAGCGCGCACCCGGAATTCGATGCCTGGCGCTGGAACAGTTACTGGATACCCCTGGCCAACGTGATCGAGTTCAAACGTGGCGTGTACGAGGCGGCCCTGCTCGAGCTGGCCAGGTTGCTGTTCACCCACCCCGAAGAGCGCATGCCGCGCTGGGAATCTGGTGTGGCGGAGGACGAGAAATGAAACGCCTGGTCATTTGCATCGTCGCGGCGATTGCGACTGGCGTGGCAGCACAGGTACCACTGATGCCGGATGTAAAGACCAACCCCAACTTTGATGAGGAAGAGGAACCCTGGAGGGAGTTGAAGGAAGTCGAGACTCCCGCCTTTCCTCTCCAGGAAAGCCTGCGCGAATTTTACGTCGGCCCTGCAACCGCCAACACGTACCTCATCGATGCCAGCACGCTGAGCGTCGGCAGCGACGGCATCGTGCGCTACGTGCTGGTGGTGCGGACGGCGGGCGGCGCCACCAACGTCAGCTTCGAAGGCATCAACTGCAAGGAGCGCACCTGGAAGCATTACGCCACCGGGCGCGGCGACGGTACATGGGTGAAATCGCACGCCCCTCGCATTGAGTGGCGGCCCATCGAAAACAAGCCGGTCAATCGGCACCATGCTGCCTTGAGTCGCGACCTGTTTTGCCCGGCCGGCAATGCCATCAATACAGCGGAAGAAGGGCGAAATGCCTTGCGTTTGGGTCAGCATCCCAATTCAAATTCACGGATTTCGCAGTAGGCGGACGCTGATGATCGAAGCCCTGATCCCGGAGTTCGACAAGGCGCTGCGCGCCTTGTTTGCACCGGCGCCTACGCGTCGTCCGATGCCCGGCATGGACCTGCCGGAGGCCGAGATGAACGAGTCCGAAAAGCGCCATGTCGCCGCGCTGATGCGGGTCAATCACTGCGGCGAAATTTGCGCCCAGGCGCTGTATCAGGGCCAGGCGCTGGGTTCGAGCGATCCGGCGGTCAGGCAGGAACTCGAACAGGCCGCCTGGGAGGAAACCGAGCATCTGAACTGGACCGAAACGCGGATTGCCGAACTGGGCGGGCGCAAGAGCATCTTCAATCCGCTTTGGTATGCCGGATCACTGGCTATCGGTGTCGTGGCCGGGAAGTGTGGCGACAACTGGAGTCTGGGCTTCCTGGCCGAAACCGAACGCCAGGTGGAAGGCCATCTCGCGGGCCACATAGCCCGGCTCCCGGCCCAGGACCGCAAGTCGTCGGAGGTGCTGGAGCAGATGAAGGCCGACGAAATGCGTCACGCAGAAACGGCGACCCGCTTCGGCGCGCGGGAACTACCTGCGCCGGTCAAGCTGGCCATGCAGCTTTCTTCGAAGCTGATGACCCGTCTGTCCTACGTCGCCTGAGCAGCGTCGACGACCTCGAAAGTGTGGCTGATCCCGGCGGACTTGCCGAGCATGATCGACGCCGAGCAGTATTTCTCGGCGGAAAGCTTGACCGCACGCTCGACAGCTTCAGGCTTCAGGTTTTTCCCGGTCACCACGAAGTGCATGTTGATACTGGTGAACACCTTGGGATCCGTTTCAGCACGCTCTGCCTGAAGCTTGACTTCGCAACTGCTGACGTCATGGCGGCCGCGCTGCAGGATCAGAACAATGTCGAAGGCCGTGCAACCCCCCGTCCCGGCCAGTAACAGTTCCATGGGTCGCGGCGCCAGATTGCGTCCGCCCGCTTCGGGCGCGCCGTCCATGCAGACCAGATGCCCGCTGCCGGTTTCGGCAACAAAACTCATTCCTTCATGCCAGCGCACCGTGCAGTCCATGGCGTCTACCCCCTGAGATCGAGGCAGACATTCTAGCGGCGGCGCCGAAGATCCGATGTGGCGTTGCACAAGATCCTTTTATTCATTTATTCCTGTGGACTAGCTGATGGAACGAAAATAGAGGGAAACTATCTTTGCATATTGCGCATTTATACTTTAATTAACTATTAAATCAGATAGTTATAGTTTAACGGCTGTTGCTGCCGCCACGCGGATTGCGCGACGCACAAAAAACTCTTGCAATGCAACAAACTACGTGCCAAGATTCGTTCAGTCTTAAACGGTTTGATTCCGCTCCGAACGCAGGTCATCCCGTTGCTTGCCAATGTCTCCTCCACCCTCCTCCTTTGGAGTGGTTTTAAGCGCAGCCTCAAACGGGTTGCGCTTTTTTTATGCGCGCCGGACATCGGCTTACTCTTTTGCCTGTAAGTTCCACCGCAGGTTGATCACGGCGTGCGAAGCGAACCGCAACTGCATGAGGGCCGCGGATAGGTGGGTGGCGGGTGGTTCGGTGGCGGGTAGTGGGGAACGGTGACCGGCGCCGAGCGCCAGTAGCTGATCATCGCGGGCACCTGGTGGCTGCGCCGGTACATGCACTGCACATATATTGCATCGAAGCGCTGCTGCATGCCGTAGGATGCAGCTTGCGAGTTCCTGCTGCCCACCGCGCTTCCAAGCAGCAGTCCCGTGCCCGCGCCCCACCCAGCCACGGCGCCGGGGTTATGCGACCCCTGGCCCAGCAATACTCCGGCGGCGGCGCCGATCAAGGTACCGACTGCAGCATTTGCTACGGTCTGGTTGCTGGCGACCTGCGCATCATTGGTCAGCATGGCTTGCGCCTGCTGCTGGCAGGCGGTTGAATCGGCCCGAAACTGCTCCGGGCTTTTCCGGGGACCTGGCAGCACCGTCACCTTTGGCGCGGTCGGAGCCACCGCGCACGCGCCCAGCGCCAGTGCGATCCATGTTGTCAAGACCATTGTCATGGACGGGGATCTCATGTCGACGCCGATCAGGATGCCCGGAGCCTGGATGCAAGTGCAGTTGTTTCGGGTTGTCCGCGCGCCGCGCGCGCGGAGGCGCGCAGTTTGACAGGGAAGGGGGTAGTCGCTAACATTCGCCCCTCTTCAAAAAGGGGGTCGGTAGCTCAGCCGGTAGAGCAGCGGACTTTTAATCCGTTGGTCGCGAGTTCGAATCTCGCCCGACCCACCAAAGCTGCCCAGCCCGGGTTCCGGAACTCCCTTGCGTTTGCCCGATAGCACTGTATTGGGAAAGCAAGGGTCCCTCGGTCCGGATGTCGCACAAACCGCTCCTGAAGCGGCCCCGATCAGAGGTACCCGTGGCGGAAGACCCGGGAAGCGCGGCGGTTGGTACATTCGGATGCTCCGGTTCCTTAGCGTGAGGTCGGCTGAGCCGGCACTCGCTGCCAACCGCCGGGGCAATCCCTGACATAGGGGTAATACGTGCGCGAATCGGCGCAGTAGTACCAGTCGTTTTGAGCCTGGGGCGGCGCGGTTTCCAGCGGAGCGATGCTCTGTTCGATATAAACCGGCGATGGATAATGCCTGATCACCGCGGACGGATATACATGAACGGGCGCAGGGAAGGCGTATCGGGGGAAGGAATACACGGGCGCCGGGAAATATCGTGGTACATACACCGGGAAGGCGTAAGAAAATCCGAAGTGGACTACCGGGCCATGACCATGCCCGTGTGCATGTTTGTGGGCGTGGTGCCCGGCCATCGCCGAGCCATTTGCCAATGTTCCGCACAGGATCAGGATCTTGAGTGCTCTCGCCAGTGTATTCATGGTGGTCCAATCATCTTGCCGGACAGGGTTTCAGACTAGCGAATCTGCCGTGCCCGAGTGGTAAGGAATTGTTTCAACTTGTAAGGCGGACGCGGGTGGAGTGGATGAGCACGGACGGTTCGCGGATAGAATGCAAATTTCTCGGGCGCCGGATTCTGGTAAAATACGCGGCCTTTCGCTGCCGCGACAAGTGGTTTTAAAGTTTGCACGGGCCGGCGAGTGGGGCAGAAAACGGGCCATGAATATTCGCCAAGAGGATGGCGCCGCGAATCAGAGGCAAGTTCCAGCCCCGCACTTGTTTCCATCCGGGTTGTTAGCTCAGTTGGTAGAGCAGCGGACTCTTAATCCGTAGGTCCACAGTTCGAATCTGTGACAACCCACCAGTTCCTTGCGGCTTCCGTCGACGGGAGATTTTCTTTTTCGATCTACCAGGTAAGCCTCAAATGAAAATGAACCATGCCGTGTTGTGCCGCGTCCTGTTAACGACGGCCGGTTTGGCGACAGCCGCTGCGGCCCTTGCACAAAA
Organism: uncultured Sulfuritalea sp.; assembly: GCA_964527055.1. Taxonomy (GTDB): domain Bacteria; phylum Pseudomonadota; class Gammaproteobacteria; order Burkholderiales; family Rhodocyclaceae; genus Sulfuritalea. The sequence goes on along the minus strand of CAZGQB010000143.1, from coordinate 128 downwards.
CTATGAAGTGCCAGCGGTCCTTAAGGCCGGTGAACTTGCGCCCGCCGCCTTGCTCAAGGGCCCGTTCCACACTGTCGACGAGAACGTGACCTTGGCCGGTGCGCAGCCGAATTTCACCATCCGATCCC
>CAZGQB010000142.1:0-5651 GCA_964527055.1 uncultured Sulfuritalea sp. | reverse complement strand
AGCTTGTGGCCGTTGAAATGGAAATCGCCGACCAGCGGCACATCGACATTCAGCTGCGCCAGTCGGTCGCGGATCTTCGGCACGGCGGCGGCGGCCTCACGGGTATTGACCGTGATGCGCACCAGCTCCGAGCCGGCGCGCGCCAGCTGCGCCACCTGCATCGAGGTGGCGAATACATCCTCGGTATCGGTATTGGTCATCGACTGGACGACGACAGGCGATGCGGGCGCCGTACCGCCAACGCCGACTTTTCCTACCATGACCAGGCGGCTTGGACGCCGCACCGGTGAAACTCGGGACATCGCGCTCATTCCAGGCTGAACCGGGCGACCTCTTCACGGGTATGCGGCTTGAGGTCGATGCTGCGCTCGCCCATGAAAACGCGGACCGCCGAGGCCCTGCCGATCCAGAGCTGGAAGGGCGCCTTGCCCTCGACGTTCTGCAACGTGCCGGCCGGATATTCGCCGACGAAAACCACCTTCTGCGTCGCGTCGCGGACCTCGATCCAGGAACGATCGTCGAATTCGACGCGCAAGCCGGCCTGCGGCGGCACAACGGTCGCTTCACCGGCGGCAGGCGGCGGGCCCTCCGCAACCACGGCAGGTGCCGGCTGAACCACCGCAACCGCAGCGGGAGCCGCAACGCCGGCCGGAGCAGGCGCGGAAGATCCCTTACCGGCCCAGAGGCCGGCCAGCCCGCTGTCATCCGGCAGCGTGGCAACCCAGTAAGCACCCATGGCCAGGAGCAGGGTCACTACCGCTGCAGCGGCCAGTCTCGACGGCACCCGGTCGCCGATCGTCGGCTGCTCGGCGCCACCCATGTTGGTGGGCGGACGCACGTCGGTTTCGGCCACCGGCACCGCCGGATCAAGCTGAGCCAGCAGCGGGGCGGCATCGAGCTTAAGCAGGCGGGCGTAATTGCGCACCAGGCCGCGCACCGATGTCGCACCCGGCAGGCTGGCGTAATCGTCCCGCTCCAGCGCCTCGATCTGGTGCGTACTGAAGCGGATCACCTGCACCACGTCGGCAATCGACAGGCCTCGCGCTTCACGCGCCCGGCGCAGCATGACTCCCGGGGTGGCCGGCTCGGTCGCCGCAACGCCTTCCCCGCTCTCTGCCGGCAGCTCGTCCGGGGATTCGGCGGCGAGTCCTTCGTTCACCGGCACCTCAGTCATATTGCCCCTGCGACAACAACTCCTGCTCCGGGGAACCCGGAAACCGCCGGCGCAGCTGCGAGGCGTAGCGGGCCTCCGCTTCGCGGTTGCCCAGCTTGCGCTCGGCGCGCAAGGCCATCCAGAGCACGTCGGCGGTCGGCTCCATGGTCTTTTCGATATCGGCGGTCCATTGCCGCGCTTCGGCATAGCGCCCCTGCCGGTAGGCGATCTCGGCCAGCCCGAGGCGCGCCTGGTTGTTGTCCGGCGCCAATCGCAAGGCCGCTGTCAGGAACTCCTGGGCCTGCTTGTCGTTCTTCGCCCGATAGGCACAAATGCCGGCATTGGTGTAAGGCTTGGTCGGAGTGGTGTACAAAGGGTTCCGCGCCGCAGCCATGAAATAGCCGATCGCCTCCTGCTCGCGGGCGGTCTGGCAGAGGAACCAGCCGTAGTTGTTGCTTATCTCGGGATCACCGGGCGCCAGGCTCAGCGCCTTCCGAAAGTTCTCCTCGGCCTGCTTCATCTCGTTCAGACCCATGTGGGTCAGCCCCAGCAGATTGTAGGCGGGCGCATAATTTGAGTCGGCCGCAAGGGCGATGCGCGCTTCCTCGAGCGCGATGGCGGAACGGCCGTCGAGCAGATACAGCGATCCAAGTTCGGTATGCACCTTGGCGCGAGCCTGCTGGTCGGTGGCTGCCGTCTGGGCCGACATGGCCTGTTGCGCCACTTGCCCTGAACCGGGCCCGGATCCGGTCGCCGTGCAGGCGGCCAGCAGGACCAGCGATACCGATGCAGCGATGATCGTCTTGTTCATGTGTGCAGCCCCACTCCAGCAGAGGTAGCCGCCGCATCGACGGCGAAAACGGCGCCACGGGAGACGCGCCGCGATTTGTCCTGCACCTTGCCGGCCAGCTGTCCGCAGGCGGCATCGATGTCGTCGCCGCGCGTCTTGCGCGTCGTGGTGACGATGCCGCCCTCGATCAGCAGGTTGGCGAAACGCCTGACCCGCTCGGCCGGCGAACGGCGAAACCCCGAGGACGGAAAAGGATTGAAGGGAATCAGGTTGAACTTGCAGGGTACGTCGCGCACCAGATGCAGCAGCGCGCGGGCATCGGCGTCGCTGTCATTGACGCCGTCGAGCATCACGTACTCGAAGGTGATGAAGTCACGCGGCGCGTGAACCAGATAGCGCCGGCAGGCCGCCATGAGTTCCGCCAGCGGATACTTGCGGTTGATCGGCACCAGCTTGTCGCGCAGACCGTCGGTCGGTGCATGCAGAGAAACCGCAAGGGCCACGGGGCAGGCTTCGGCCAGACGATCCATGGCCGGCACGATGCCCGAGGTAGACACCGTGACGCGACGCCGCGACAGGCCGTAGGCGTTGTCATCGAGCATCAGGCGCAGTGCCGGCACCAGGTTGTCGAAATTGGCCAGCGGCTCGCCCATGCCCATCAGCACCACGTTGCTGATGATGCGCTCGCCGCCGGGAGCGAAGCCCAAAGCCCGATTGGCCTGCCACAACTGGCCGATGATCTCGGCGGTGGTCAGGTTCCGGTTGAAACCCTGCCGGCCGGTGGAACAGAACGCACATTCGAGGGCGCATCCCGCCTGCGAGGAAACACAGAGCGTGCCGCGGTCATCCTCGGGAATGAATACGGTTTCCACCGCATTGCGATTGCCGACGTCGAACAGGAACTTGCGCGTTCCGTCGTCCGACAGCTTGTCGCTGATAGTCGGCGCCGGCGACACGGCGGCCGTGGCCAGGAGCTTCTCGCGCAAGGACCTGGCGATGTCGGTCATCGCATTGAAGTCGCCCTCCCCGCGTTGATGGATCCAGCGCAGCACCTGGCGCGCGCGGAAGGGCTTTTCGCCCTGCTGCGCGAACCAGGCGCTCAGGCCTTCCGCATCGAAATCGAGGAGGTTGGCGGGCATGCCGGATCAGCGCGTATAGACGTTCAGCGCCGGGAAGAAATAGGCGATCTCGACCGCGGCGGTTTCCGGCGCATCCGAGCCATGCACGGCATTGGCGTCGATGCTGTCGGCGAAGTCGGCGCGGATGGTGCCGGCAGCCGCCTTCTTCGGATCGGTGGCGCCCATCAGTTCGCGGTTCTTGGCGATCGCCCCTTCACCCTCGAGCACCTGGACCATCACCGGCCCGGAAATCATGAACTCGACCAGGTCCTTGAAGAAGGGACGATCCTTGTGCACGGCATAGAAACCCTCGGCATCCCTGCGCGACAGGTGAACCATGCGCGATGCGGCGATCTTGAGACCGTTGGTCTCGAAGCGGGAATAGATCTTGCCGATCACGTTCTTTGCAACTGCATCGGGTTTGATGATCGACAGGGTGCGCTCGACAGCCATTACTTTCTCCAGAACAGGTTGAATTTCAAGTTTTGATGAGATATCCCGGTAAGGGATATCGTTCGCGGCGAGGTGTCGCCGACATAGATAGCTAACTTGATATTTTAGCTCAGTTTCTTGTCGGAAGTCCGGCCGCCACAGGCGCCGGCACCATAATCCCACAAGGGGATACCGTCCACGCTTCCGGCGCGGACATAAAACAAAGGCCCGGGATCACCGGGCCTTTGTCACTATGGCTAGGCAGCGCTACATCATGCCCAGGGTCTTCGGCAGCCAGGTCGAGACCGCCGGTACATAGGTGATCAGCATGAGGTAAACCAGCATGGTCAGCAGCCAGGGCCAGACCGCCTTGGAGCAGTCCGTGAGTCCCATCTTGGCGATGCCGCTGGCTACATACAGATTTAGCCCCACTGGCGGGGTGATCATGCCGATTTCCATGTTCACCGTGATCATCACGCCGAAATGGATCGGATCGATGCCGAGTTTGGTCGCGATCGGAAACAGGATCGGCGCCGTGATCAGGATGATCGACGAAGGCTCCATGAAACTGCCCATGACCAGCAGCAGGATGTTCACCGCAATCAGGAAGCCGACCATGCCGATGCCGGATTGCGTCAGCCATTCGGCGATGCCCTGGGGGATCTGCTCGTTGGTCAGGATGAAGGAGAACAGCACGGCGTTGGTGATGATGTAGAGCAGCATCGCGCTCATGTTCGCCGAGTTGAGCAGTACCTTGGGCACGTCCTTGAAACCGATGTCCTTGTAGACGAACACCGCGATGCAGAAGGCGTACACCGCGCTCATCGCCGCCGCCTCGGTTGGCGTGAACAGGCCGCTGTAAATGCCGCCCATCACCACCACGATCAGCAGCAGGCCCCAGATCGCCTTGCGGAAGGCATCCCAGCGCTGCGCCCACGAGAGCGGCTGCTCGCGCGGGTAGTTGCCCTTCTTCGCCTCATACCAGGTGGTGAAGCCGAGGAACAGGGCCAGCAGCAGCCCGGGCACCACGCCGGCCATGAACAGCGCACCGATCGAGCTGTTGGTGGACACGGCATACATCACCATGACGATCGACGGCGGAATCAGGATGCCGAGGCCGCCGGACGATGCGATGACGCCGACACCGAACTTCTTCGGGTAACCCGCCTTGACCATGGCCGGCAGCAGGATCGAGCCGATCGCCACCACGGTGGCCGGCGAGGATCCGGACACCGCGGCGAACAGGGCGCAGGCGAACACCGCGCTGAGGCCGAGCCCGCCGCGCAGGTGGCCGACCATCGAGGTGGCGAAGTAGATCATGCGTTTCGCCACGCCGCCGTGTGTCAGGAAATTGCCGGCGAGGATGAAGAACGGGATCGCCATGATCTCGAACTTCTCGATGCCGGTGAATAGCTTGAGCGCGACCGCCTCGAGCGGCGTCGCCGTGAAGGCGAAGAGGAAGGTCAGCACCGTCAGGCCGAGCGAGATGGATACCGGCATGCCCGACAGCATCAGGAAGGTAAGCAGGGCAAAGATGATCAGGGCGCTCATTTGGCGCCTCCCTTGTCGCCAGGCGCCGTACCGTCGGCGCCGACTTTTGCGTCGGGATGCCGCTTGCTGAACTTGAGGTCGTGCGGGTGCAGGTCGTCATCCAGGTTGTAGGGATTCACATCCACCGGCACCTTGTCTTCCTCGATGCCATCGACGTGGCCGTGGTCGTGGTGCGGCAGTTCCCCGGTCCTGATGAAGCTGACGGTGACCTGGAGGAAGCGGAAGCACATCAGGGATGATCCCAGCGGGATCGCCGAATACACGATCCAGGTCGGCCATTCCAGGTCGGGCGTGGTCGGGCCTTCGTACAGCCCGTCGACCTTGATGCCAAGCAGGTTGGTGATGCCGTAATGGGCGCCGTTCTCCCAGACGAAATGGGCGCCGAGCGTGGCGATGATGCCGGTGAACAAGGCGCCGGACAGCATGCCGAAAACGATGAACTTGGCCCGCGTGCGTCCCGACAGGGTGTTGATCAGAACGTCGACGCCGACGTGGATGCCGGTCCTGACGCCGTAGGCGGCGCCGAACTTGGCCATCCAGACAAACATGATTATGCACAGTTCCTGCGCCCAGGTCAGGTTGATCTGGAGCAGCCAGTCCTGGACGC
>CAZGQB010000141.1:2634-5749 GCA_964527055.1 uncultured Sulfuritalea sp. | reverse complement strand
TCATGGCTGATGTCGAGCACGCGGGCGATGGCCTTGTTCGACAGGCCTTGCGACAACTGCTGGAGGATCTCGCGTTCGCGCGCAGTCAGCAGCTTCAGGGTATCGGCCTTGGTCGCGGCGGCATTGCCGCCCTGCAGCAGGTTGACCAGCTTCAGCGTCATCGCCGGGGCCACCACGGTTTCGCCGCGCACCGCGCGCTGCACGGCGTCGACCACGTCTTCGGGTTCCATGTCCTTCAACAGATAGCCTTTGGCGCCGGCCTGCAACGCGGCGGCCAGGTCTTCTTCGGCGTCGCTGACGGTGAGGATCAGCACCGGGCCGGTCCAGCCGTCTGCAACCAGTTGGCGCAGCAGGCTGAGGCCGCCGTTGGGCGGCATGTTGAGGTCGGTGATGATCACATCCGGCCTGGCGTCGCCGAGAATGCGCAGGGCATCGTCGCCGTTGCCGGCGATCGCCGCGACCTTGATCGTGCCGCGCTGCTCCAGCAACTCGGCGAGCCCCTTGCGGAACAGGGTGTGGTCATCGACCAGCATGACGCGGATCAATTCGCTGTTGTTCTGCGTGTTCATGCCCGCCGCCTCCGAACTGGCAACGCGATGCCAAACCCCGACCGTCGGCGGCTAACGACATTCGCGGGCCTCCCGCAGCCAGCTGGCTGCGGTACATCCTGGGCCCAATGGCGCGCAACGGCTGAAAGCCGTTGCTTGGCGCCCCCACTCGCTACGCTCATGGGTCCCCCTCCGCTGCTCATGTCGTTACCCCTCCGCCAGGCGGAAAGCTCAGCCGGACGCGGAAGCCGCCCTGCGGCAGGTTGGCGACTTCGAGATGGCCGCCGATTTTTCCGGCCCGCTCGCGCATGATGGCGAGGCCGAAGTGGTCGCGCAGGCCCGGGTGTTCCTCGAAACCGCCGACACGGTTGGCGATGGCGAAGAAACCCGGTCCGCCCTTGCCGTTGTCTTCCACCGTGGCGTTGTAATAGTCGCCCGCGGCCTCCAGCGTCATGCTGGCTTCCGTGGCGCCGGAATGGCGCGCAACATTGGCCAGCGCCTCCTGCAGGATGTGGAACACCTGGCTTTCCTTTTCCGGCTCCAGACGCAGGTCGGTAAGCTTGTTCTCGTAATGCAGGACGATCCCGGTGCGTTCCTGGAAGCCGCAGGCCAGACCCTGCAGCGCGTGGTGCAGGCCCATCGGGTCCATGCGGCTGCGGAACTGGACCAGCAGTTCGCGCAGGTGGCCGTAAGCATCGTCCAGCGCCTGGCTGACGTCGCCGGCATATTTGCCGCTCTGCTCGAGCGACCCGTCGGCAATGGCATTGCTGAGCATGGCCATGCGCATCTTCATGTAGGCCAGGGTCTGCGCCAGCGAATCGTGGATCTCGGCGGCCATCATCTGCCGTTCGCTGGTCAGCACGATGCGCAGGTTTTCGCGCTTCAGGCGCGCGTTCTCCAGCGCCATGCCGAGGTGCTCGCCGATCGAGCGGAACAGCAGCGCGACTTCCTCGGGCAGCTCGAAAGCCTCCGGCAGGAACAGGTTGTAGGTGCCGAGCAGGCGCCCGGCGTTAGACAGGGGCACCACCACCATTGCCTGGCAGCCCTTTTCGAAAAAATCTTCGTGGTTGCGTTCGGCGCAGGGCTTGAGGTCGATCTCGAACAGGGGGCGGTCCTGCTTGATCGCGATTCCGCACTGGCCGCAATCGCGGGAAACCAGGCGTTCCTTTTCGACCACGGCGGGCGGCAGGCCGCGCGAGGCCACCATGCGCAGGTGCAGGCCGTCGCTGGTCAGCACCCTGACCACCCCGGCATCGGCCTTGGCCAGTCGGATCATGGTGCCGAGAAAGCGCCCCAGCAGTTCGTCGAGGTCGTCCTCGTCGGCGAGGTTGCTGGAAATCTCGGCGAGCACATGCAGCGCTTCGAGCGTATGGCCACCCGAGGGGTCAAGATCGGGTTCGGCGGGCGGGACTGGATGATCGGGAATGTTCATGGCTCAGTCGGGTACCGCCCATGCCCCGGCGTCGATCTTGTCCGCCCACATCAGCGCGGCGATGGTCTTGCCGTCGGTGATCTCGCCGTCGTGTACCGCCAGCACGGCGTCGGCCACGCTCATCTCGACGACGTCGAGGAACTCGCCGTGGTCGCGCTGGTGGCCGACGTAAATCAGTCCGCTGGCCCAGAAGATTTCGATCCGCTCGTCGGAATAGCCGATGCAGGGGTGCATGGTGCCCAGATGTCGCCAAAACCTGGCCTGGTGCCCGGTTTCCTCGCGCAGTTCGCGCTTGGCGGTGTCCAGCGGATGCTCGTCGGGGTCGATCTTGCCGGCAGGAAGCTCGAGGAAGACGCGCTGCAGCGGATAGCGAAACTGCTTCTCGAACAGCAGCTTGCCGTTGTCCAGCAGCGCCAGCACCACTACCGCGCCCGGATGCGCAATCCACTCGCGCGCGGTCTCGTGGCCGTTCGGCAGGCGCACCGTGTCGCGCCGCACATGCAGCAGTTCGCCGTCAAAGACAGGTTCGCTGGCGATGGTGTGTTCGATCAGGTCGGAATCATCCATGGTGAGTTTATGGACTTTTTGATACTTGAACTTTCAGCGCCGGACGCCATCTTGTATAAGTCATCATCGATAAAGGAGAACGACATGTCAGGCTTGATCCCCGGTTTGGGCAGCGACGGCGTGGTGACCATCAACCGCGTCCTGTTACGCGAAGGATATACCATCGACGACCTCGAGGAACGGGTTGCGATGCTCTGCGAGAACGTGAAAACCTACCACTCAGAGACCGGTTTTCTCGGTGGCATGGTGGTGCTCAACAGCGGCCAGGTATCCAACGAAGGCAGTACCGTCGGCCAGGCGGTCAACAGCCCGTTGCAGGACCGCGAGGCGCTGATCATCACCTTCTGGGAATCCTTCGCCCAGCATGAGGCGTCGCACCGCAGCGAGACCTTCCAGCCGCTGTTCCGCCAGGTCCTCGAACTGTGCCAAAACGGCAACGAGGAAATCGCGTATCGCATGCTGTGGTCGGGCAAGGCTTACACGCCGGCCGAAGCGGCAGAAGCGAAGGCTGCGAAGGAGCGCTACGCGAAAGCCGCGTAGCTGGATGATCCTAGAGCGAGCGCATCAG
>CAZGQB010000141.1:0-2534 GCA_964527055.1 uncultured Sulfuritalea sp. | reverse complement strand
AAGGAGCGCTACGCGAAAGCCGCGTAGCTGGATGATCCTAGAGCGAGCGCATCAGCGCGGTGGTGCACACCAGCATCACCGCGTCGGGGAACAGCCCGAAGGCCGCCACCGCCAGGCCGTTGAGCGACAGCAGGACGCGCAGATCGAGGCCGGCGGTGATCGGTGCGGAGTCCACCGGCGCATCGAAATACATCAGCTTGACCACCCGCAGGTAGTAGAAGGCGCCGATCAGCGAGAACATCACGGCGATCACGGCGACCGCCGTGTAACCGGCCTTGACCGCGGCCAGCAGCACCGCGAACTTGGCGAAGAAGCCGATGAAGAACGGAATGCCGGCCATCGAGAACATCATGATCAGCATCATCGCCGCGAACCAGGGGCTGCGCTTGTTGAGGCCCTTGAAGTCTTCCAGGTTCTCCGCTTCATAGCCGGCGCGCGAGAGCAGCAGCACCATGCCGAAAGCGCCCAGCGACATCAGGACATAGGCCACCGTGTAGTAGAGGGCCGAACTGTAGGCATTGACCGCGGTAAATGGATCGAGTTGCCCGCCGACCAGGCCGGACATCAGGCCGAGGACCATGTAGCCCATGTGGGAAATCGCCGAGTAGGCCAGCATGCGCTTGATGTTGGATTGTGCGATGGCCGCCAGGTTGCCCAGACCGATCGAGAGCACCGCCATGATCAGCAGCATCTTCTGCCAATCCACGGCCAGACCGAACAAGCCATACACGAGCAGGCGCAAGGCCATGGCGAAGGCGGCGAGTTTCGGTGCCGAACCGATGAACATGGTCACCGCCGTGGGCGCGCCGTGATAGACGTCGGGGATCCACATGTGGAAAGGCACCAGGCCCAGCTTGAATGCCACGCCGGCGACCAGGAAGACGAGGCCGAACACCAGTACGCCCTTCTCCGAATTGCCCTGATATATGGCCTGCGCCACGCCGCCCAGTTCGAGGCTGCCGGTGGCGCCGTAAATCATCGACATGCCGTACAGCAGCAGGCCGGAAGCCAGCGCGCCCAGCACGAAGTACTTCATCGCCGCCTCGGTGCAGCGCGGATTGTCCCGGTCGATGGCGACCAGGCCGTAGAGGGACAGCGACATCAACTCCAGTCCGAGGTACATGGTCAGCAGGTTCGCTGCGGAAATCATCACCATCATGCCCAGCGTCGCATACAGCACGAGCAGATAGAACTCGCCCTTGTCCAGGCCGCGATCGGCGAGATACTGCCTGCCGTAGATCAGCATCATGATCACGGCGAAATAGGTAACCAGTTTGAGGAAGTCGGACAACATGTCGTCCACGAACATGTTGCCGAAGGTCAGCGTGGTCTGGCCGTCGGATGTGACGAGGGTGATCGCGGCACAGCCCAGCAGCGTAACCACCGACAGCAAAGCGACCATCCAGCGGTGCGTGGCGCCGAAGATCAGGTCGACAAACAGGACCAGGAAGGACATCAGCAGGAGAAAAATCTCCGGCGCCGCCGGGTACAGGTCGGGCATCACGAAATTCTGAAGCATCGCTGTTCTCGCGCCTTTAGAGCTTGCTCAGCGCAACATGCTTGAGCAGGTTGTCCACGGAGGCGTGCATCACCTCGGTGAAGGGGAAGGGATAGACGCCCATCAGCAGGACGCAGAGCGCGAGCAGGCCGAGCACCAGGAATTCGCGGCCGTCGAGGTCCTGCAGTTCGGCGACGTGCGGGTTGCCGACCGCGCCGAACACGACGCGCTTGATCATCCACAGCGTATAGGCGGCGCCGAGGATCAGCGTCGCCGCGGCGGCGAAGCCGAGCCAGAAATTGGTCTTGATCGCACCGAGAATGACCATGAATTCGCCGACGAATCCCGAGGTGGCCGGCAGGCCGGAATTGGCCATGGCGAAGAAGACGAACAGCGCGGCGAACTTGGGCATGGTGTGCACCACGCCGCCATAATCGGCGATCATCCGCGAGTGCATGCGGTCGTACATGACGCCGACGCAAAGGAACATGGCGGCGGAGATGAAGCCGTGGGAAATCATCTGCACCAGCGCGCCCTCGACGCCGATCTGGTTGAAGATGAAGAAGCCGAGGGTGACGAAACCCATGTGCGAGATCGACGAATAGGCGATCAGCTTCTTCATGTCGGCCTGCACCAGTGCCACGAAGCCGATGTAAACCACGGCAATCAAGCTCAGCGTGATCATCATCGGCGCCAGGTAATGACTGGCATCGGGCACGATCGGCAGCGAGAACCGGACGAAGCCGTAGGCGCCGAGCTTCAGCGCGATGGCGGCCAGCACCACCGAACCGCCGGTGGGCGCCTCGACGTGGGCGTCGGGCAACCAGGTATGCACCGGCCACATCGGCACCTTGACCGCGAAGGACACCAGGAAGGCGATGAAAATCAGGATCTGCGGCTTGATGCCGATCGGCATCTGGTGCCAGTCGAGGATGCTGAAGCTGCCGCCGGACTCGAGGAACAGCCAGATCAGCGCGACCAGCATCAGCAGCGAGCCGAGCAGCGTGTAGAGGAAGAACTTGAAGGCCGCATAGAC
>CAZGQB010000140.1:0-5753 GCA_964527055.1 uncultured Sulfuritalea sp. | reverse complement strand
AATGGGCCGCCAAACCCTTTGTCTGGCATATCTATCCTCAAGCCGAGGGCGCCCATCTGGCCAAGCTTGAAGCCTTTCTGGCGATGCATCCGGCCGGTGCAGCCTTGCGCCCGTTCTGGCTGGCCTGGAACGGGAACGGCCAACCCGACTGGATGGCATTCGCTGCCGGACTGCCCTCCCTTGACGAGCCGTGCAAACGATGGGCAAGGTCCCTCGAGGAACGCCCCGATCTCGCCGACGGGCTTGTAAAGTTCTGCCTGCAAAGGCTAAAATAGCGGGTTCAAAAATTCAGCTGCAGGAAACCCAACATGAAAATCGCCCAGGAACTCCGCGCCGGCAACGTCGTCATGGTCGGCAACGATCCCCTCGTCGTGCAAAAAGCCGAATACAACAAGGGCGGCCGCAGCGCGGCGGTCGTCAAGTTCAAGTTCAAGAATTTGCTCACCGGCGCCGCCTCGGAGGCGGTTTACAAGGCTGACGACAAGTTCGACCAGGTGGTACCGGAGCGCAAGGAATGCACCTATTCCTATTTCGCCGACCCCATGTACGTATTCATGGATGCCGAGTACAACCAGTACGAAGTCGAAGGCGAGAACATGGGTGACGCCGTCAGCTATCTCGAGGACAGCATGCCGGTCGAAGTGGTGTTCTACGACGGCAAGGCCATTTCGGTCGAAATGCCCAACAGCGTCGTGCGCGAAGTGATCTATACCGAACCGGCTGTCAAGGGCGATACCTCGGGCAAGGTCATGAAACCGGCGAAAATCAGCACCGGGATCGAATTGCCCGTGCCGCTGTTCGTCGAGATCGGCGACAAGATCGAAATCGACACGCGCACCGGCGAGTACAAGAACCGGGTCAAGTAAGTCGTACCGGACCCGGACAACGGGCAGCCGCGGCTGCCCGTTGCCGTTTACGGCGCCAACGCCCGTTCCACCAGCCTGACCCAGTAGCGGATGCCGGTGGCAATGATCTCGTCATTGAAATCGTAGTGCGGGCTGTGCAGCATGCAGCCGCCCTCGCCCGGACCGTTGCCCAGCCAGACGTAGCAGGCCGGAACCACCTTTGCCATGTAGGCGAAATCCTCCGCGCCCATGCTCGGCGGCAGTTGCAGGTAAACCAGACCGTCGGACGCCACATGCTCTGCCACCTCACGCGCGATCCCGCACGGTGCGGCGGCGTTGACGGTCGGCGGATAGCCGCGCTCGTAGCGCAGGTCGATGCCTACCCGGTAGGTCGCCTCGATACCGGTACAGATGCGGCGCACCCCCTCTTCCAGGGCATCCTGCAGTTCTCCATTGAACGTGCGCACGGTACCGCCCAGCACGGCCGTCTCCGGCAGCACATTGTCGGCATGGCCGGCGTGGAAGCGCGTCACGCTCACCACCGCCGAATCCAGCGGATCCGTGTTGCGCGACACCAGCGATTGCAGCGCCTGCACCAGTGCACTGCCGGCCAGAACCACGTCCACCGCCTGATGCGGCATCGCGGCGTGACCGCCATGACCGGTGATCTCGATTTCGAAGCGATCGGTGCCGGCCATCACCGGACCTTCTGTCACGCCAATGCTGCCGGCGGGCAGGCCGGGCCAGTTGTGTAGGCCGAACACCATGTCCATCGGAAAGCGCTCGAACAGTCCCTCTTCGACCATGACCCGCCCACCGCCTTCATGCTCCTCCGCCGGCTGGAAAATGAAATACACGGTGCCGTCGAAGTCGCGCAGCCGGCTCAGCGCCTCGGCCGCGCCGAGAAGCATTGCCGTATGACCGTCGTGGCCGCAGGCGTGCATCCTGCCGTCGTGCGTCGAATGGTGCGGAAAGGTATTCAATTCCTTCAAGGGCAGGGCGTCCATGTCGGCGCGCAAGCCGATCGCGCCCCCGCCACCGCCGCAGGAAAGCTTCGCCACCACACCGGTGCGGGCTATCCCGCGATGGACCTCGAGGCCGAGTCCCTCGAGATAATCGGCGACCTTCTCCGCGGTTCGCTTCTCGTTGAAGGCCAGTTCCGGATGGGCATGGATATCGCGGCGAAATGCGGCGATCTTCGGCGTTACTTCCGGCAGCAGTTCATTGATCATTGTAGAACCCCATTCCAATTACAGCTATGCGTCCGTCGCAATCCTAGCCCAAACCGGCACCGCATCGCTAACCCGATATTTTTTCCGGTATTGTCACTTTTCGATGAACATGCCACCGCGCCGCATCGCCCATCTCGACATGGACGCCTTCTATGCGTCGGTCGAAATCCTGCGCTACCCTGAACTGCGTGGCCTGCCCGTGGTCATCGGCGGCCGTCGCGATCAGCAGCCCGAAAAGCTGCCGGACGGAAGTCGACGCTTTTCCCGCCTCCGCGACTACGTCGGGCGCGGCGTGATCACCACCTCCACCTATGAAGCACGCGCGCTCGGCGTTTTTTCGGCGATGGGCATGATGAAGGCTGCCAGGCTGGCACCGGATGCAATCCTGCTGCCGGTCGACTTCGAGGCCTACCGTCATTATTCCCGCCTGTTCAAGGCGGCGGTGGCACGCATCGCACCAAAGATAGAAGACCGCGGCATCGATGAGATCTATATCGACCTGACCGACCTGCCCGACGAGACATTGACCCTCGCGCGCCGGATCAAGCAGGCAGTGGGAGAAACCACCGGGCTGACCTGCTCGATCGCCATCAGTCCCAACAAGCTTTTGTCGAAGATCGGGTCGGATCTCGACAAGCCCGACGGGCTGACCCTGCTCGATCCGAGCGATATCCCGCTGCGCATCTGGCCGCTGCCGGTGCGGAAGATCAATGGCATCGGCCCCAAGGCCGAAGCGAAACTCGCCAGTTTAGGGATTGCCACGATCGCCGACCTGGCGACCGCCGAGCCGGCCATGCTTCAGGACCATTTCGGACGCAGCTACGCCGAGTGGCTGCATGCCGCATCGCACGGCATCGACGACCGTCCGCTGGTCACCGACTCCGAAACCAAATCGATCAGCCGCGAAACCACCTTCGAGCGCGACCTCCATGTAAGCCGCGATCGCGCGATCCTGTCCGAAATCTTCACCACGCTCTGCATGCGCGTTGCGGCCGACCTGCAGCGCAAGGGTTACCTCGCCCGCACCATCGGCATCAAGCTGCGCTACGAGGACTTCCGCGTCGCCACGCGCGACCTGACACTGCCCGGCCCCACGGCCGATCCGGCGATGATTCGCCGCGCTGCCGGCGACTGCCTGCGCCGTGTACCACTTGAACGAAAACTACGCCTGCTCGGCGTCCGTGCCGGCACATTGTCAGCCAGCAGCGCGCCACGGATGAGCGTCGAATCGGCACAAGGTGAACTGCCGCTGGATGTGCCAACCATGACTTCACCAAGTTGACCGCAATCTCCGGCAGCCCTCGGGAATCGCCCTGTCAGGGATACAAGCCGCGTTGCTCCCGGGCAGCCAGTACGCGCTGACAGGCGATGACGAAAGCCGCCGTGCGGATCGACACGCGGCGTTCCTGTGCCGTCCGCCAGATGGCATCGAAAGCCTTGACCATGATGCTTTCGAGCCGTGCGTTGATTTCATCCTCGCTCCAGAAGAAGCTGGAAAAATCCTGCACCCATTCGAAATAGGATACGGTGACGCCGCCGGCATTGGCCAGCACATCCGGAATGACCAGGATGTAGCGGTCACGCAGGATGTCGTCGGCGGCCGGCGTGGTCGGCCCGTTGGCACCCTCGACCACTATTTTTGTCCGCAGGCCGTACGCCCGGGCTGGCGTCACCTGGCCTTCCAGCGCGGCGGGCACGAAATACTCGCACTCAAGCTGCCAGAAGTCGTCATCACTGATCGACTCGGCACCGGGAAAGCCGGACAGGCTGCCGTGCGCGGCCACGTGGGCCAGCGCAGCCGGAATGTCGATTCCGGCCGGATTGGCTATCGTGGCTTCCGCATCCTGCAGCGCAATAACCTTTGCGCCATTGTCGCGGAAGATCCGCGCGGCAATGCCACCGACGTTGCCGAAGCCCTGAACCACCACACGCGCGCCGGCGATCGGAATGTCCATGCGCAAACCGGCTTCCCGTGCGGCGATGTATACCCCGCGACCGGTCGCCTCCTGGCGGCCAAGCGAACCGCCCAGGGCGATCGGCTTGCCGGTGACGACGCCGCTGGCCGTATGCCCGACGTTGACCGAGTATGTGTCCATCATCCAGGCCATGGTCTGCTCGTTGGTGCCGACATCGGGTGCCGGAATGTCCCTGTCCGGCCCGATGACGATGCCGATCTCCGAGGTATAGCGACGGGTAATCCGCTCCAGTTCCGGGCGCGAGAACACGCGCGGATCGATGCGGACTCCGCCCTTGGCGCCGCCGTAGGGCAAACCCAGCGCGGCATTCTTCACCGTCATCCAGCCGGACAGCGCCATCACTTCGTTCAGGGTCACCGCCGGATGAAAACGCACGCCGCCTTTGCCGGGGCCCCGCGACAGATTGTGCTGAACGCGATAGCCCTCGTAATGAGCGATGCTGCCGTCGTCGCGCACGATGGGCACGTCGACGATCAGTATGCGCTTGGGTCGCTTCAAGGTTTCCAGCCAGTGCGACAAGGGTCCCAGATGGGGCGCGACCCGGTCGATTTGCTCGACGAAGCTGGCCCACGGTTCGGGACGCGCCGGATCGAGAAAGGAAAGCGTACTGTGATGGTTGGCCATGATGGATCGTGTACCTCCGGTAGATGCGCTCAGATGGACGATGCGGCCCTGGCGCCCTGATCATAGCGCCCGGACAGGGTGCGCAACAAGCGCGCCAGATCGCCGATGCGCAGGTTCTCTTCTTCCGCACCGGAAAAACCCGGCATTAGGCAGGCCTCGCGCACCTGGCGGTAGCGCTCGCAAAGCGCCTGCCCCGCCACGGAGGTAGACCAGAACACCTCCTTGCCGCGCCGTTCCCCCGAGACCAATCCAAGGTTCGCCAGCTTCTTCAGCGCGTAGGAGACCACATGGGTATCTTCTATGTTTAGCACGAAGCAGATATCCGCCAATTTCTTTTCCCGCCCACGGTGGTTGACGTGGTGCACGACGAGGATCTCGGTCTCGGTCATGTCCTTGACGCCGGCGCCGGCCATGCAGCGCGTCATCCAGCGGCCGAAAGCGTGGCTGGCGATGATCAGGCCGAATTCGAGTTCGGACAGTTCGGGACACTTGTCCGACACCAGATGTTCGGACGAGACGATGCGGCGCACCTGCGACTCGGCAATGGGCTCCGTTACCATGGTTTTCTCGCGTTTCCTTGCCATGCCGGGGACCTTTTAGGTAAATTCCGTCAAATTATTTAAACATTTTATTGACGTTTTGTAAATGTTTTGTTAACGTTATCTTCGTTTCACCATTTCTCCCGACCATTTTGTGAGGATCCCGCTGATGAATACCTGCCTTTGCACCTTCGTCGCCGCGCTCGGTTTCACCGCCCTCGCCGCCTCCGCCCAGACCAAGTGGGACATGCCGACCGGCTACCCGGCCGCCAACTTCCACACCGAGAACATCAACCAGTTCGCCGCCGACGTGGACAAGGCCACCGCCGGCAAGCTCAAGATCACCGTGCATCCCGGCGGCTCGCTGTACAAGGCCAACGAGATCAAGCGCGCGGTCCAGGGCGGCCAGGCGCAGATCGGCGAGATCATCTTCGGCGGCTATGCCAACGAGAACCCGCTGTTCGGCACCGACAACGTGCCGTTCCTGGCGACCTCCTACGCCGAGGCGAAAAAGCTCGCCGCGGCGCAGAAGCCGGC
>CAZGQB010000139.1:0-5759 GCA_964527055.1 uncultured Sulfuritalea sp. | reverse complement strand
GGTGACCACCAGATAACCATCGAGAAGATGGCGCTCGACGACAAGGGCTTCCCGCAGCCCACCGGTGAATTCGAAACCCTCGAAGCCGACTCGGTGGTGCTGGCGCTGGGCCAGGACGTCGATCTCGGCCTGCTCAACGGCGTGCCCGGGCTCGAAGTGACCAGGGACGGCGTGGTCAAGGTCGGCACCGACCTGATGACCGGCCACCCCGGCATCTTCGCCGGCGGCGACATGGTTCCCGCCGAACGCAACGTCACGGTCGCCGTCGGCCACGGCAAGAAGGCGGCAAGGAACATCGACGCCTGGCTGCGCGGCGAAACCTGGGCCCCGCCCCCCAAGCACGAGATCGCCTTGTTCGAGAAGCTCAACCCCTGGTATTACGCCGACGCGCCAAAGACCGTGCGCCCCATGCTCGACATCATCCGCCGCCAATCGACCTTCGAGGAGGTGCAGGGGGGGCTGGACGAATCAAACGCCCTGTTCGAGGCGCGCCGCTGCCTTTCTTGCGGCAACTGCTTCGAATGCGACAACTGCTACGGCGTCTGCCCCGACAACGCCGTGATCAAGCTCGGCCCCGGCAAGCGCTTCCAGTTCAACTACGACTACTGCAAGGGCTGCGGCATGTGCGTCGCCGAATGCCCCTGCGGCGCGATCAAGATGGAGGCGGAGGAGATATAGAAAAGTCGGTGCCGGCGGCACGGTGATTTCGCAGAGCGCCGTCGGCACCGTCGCAGACGGCGGACCATGCAGGGCCGACGGCAGGGGAGGCGGCGCTGCCGGCCTCGCGCCGATTTCCGTCCGGCTTCGCATGCCACGGCAAATCGGAGACCTTCATTCGCGCGGCGGCCCGCGCCGAAGGTCGCGTCCTACCTCTTCGAAGATGACGCTTTGGAATCGTAATACTGGATCGAATTGCGGCCGGCGCGTTTTGCCTGGTACATCGCTATGTCCGCCTGCTTGAGAACGTCCTCGATGCTGAATTCGTGGTTGATGAACAGAACCACGCCGATGCTTGCCGAACAGTGATATGTGATCTCGGACTCGGCACCGCCGATCATCTGCTGTTTCAGGACATATGGTTTGGCCAGGATTTCGCGAACCTTTTCGGCCACCACGTTGGCCTGGATATTGGACTCGGCCCGGTCCTTTTCCAACTGACCGAGAACCAGCACGAATTCATCGCCGCCAAACCGCGCTACCGTATCCGTCTCGCGCAGGCACGTGGTGATACGGCGCCCGACCTCCTTGAGAAGCGCATCGCCCATGCTATGGCCATGGATGTCGTTGAGTGTCTTGAAATTGTCGAGGTCGAGCAGCATTACCGCACCGTACTCCCCGCTGCGCTTGCTGGCGGCCATCGCCTGTTCCAACCGGTCGGACAGGAGACGCCGGTTGGGCAGTTGCGTCAAAGCGTCGTAAAAAGCCAGGTTGTAGATCTTCTCTTCGCTTCTCATTCGTTCCGTAACGTCGCGCGAGACGACGACAACGCGCAACGGCTTGCCCTGGCTGCTTCGTATCAGCACGCCACAGGATTCCATGACGCGAATGGAGCCGTCTGCCAGCACAAAGCGGAAACTCAAACGATGACTGCGGCCGGTTTGTACGGTTTCGCGAAATGCCGTCTTTACGCTCTCTCTATCGTCCGGATGTATTTCGGCGAAGGAATCCGAGCCGTTCATGTGGTCGACATCGCCAAACAGCAGCGCATAGGAGGGGCTGTTGTAGAGCCGTCGCCCATCGAGGTCCAGGACGGCGAACAGGTCTTCGCTGTTCTCGACGATCAGGCGGAAGAAATCGTTACTGGGAGGTTCCGGAGGATCCTCTGCAAAGGCGCTCAATTATGGCTTCCCCCCATAGTGGCAGCCGGAAATCGCCAACCAACCACGGCCGGCTTCCGTGAATGCAAGAGGCCAGCCGGGAGGAGTGGCATCTCCAACCGATAGCGGACAATATGCAGGCGAGCCAATGTTGTCAATAGCCCGAAAGAATCATCCGACGGCTTTCCGGATTCCTGATGAGGAGCGGCCTTTCCCCATCTGCCGTTGGAGAATGCAACGCCCATGCGACCATTCCAACCGGATCGAAAAACGGTTCATGATGCCGGTCCGCGAGCACGAAGTTGTCGTCCACAGCGCCCGCCGGGCGACGGCAGCCCGGAAGCCGTCCCTTGCTCCCGGCTCTGCCCGCTTCCGGCCCGGCATTTGCCGACTCGACACGGTATCGTTGCGGAATTGAGGAACCCACACGCAAGGGCAGCCGCGAAATGGCAACTAGCACGCGTTCGACGCTCCGGTTCATCAGGCAGGCGGGCTTTCCCGTACTCCTTCTGGCGGGATCCGGTCTCGCGGTCCAGGCGGCAGAACCGCTGCCCCGACTGGCGGCGGGCCGCGATACGGTGACGGTCTCCGGCCTGTCTTCCGGAGCCTACATGACGGTTCAGTTGCAGGTTGCCCATTCGCACTTGGTACGCGGTGTCGGGGTCATTGCCGGGGGTCCCTATGACTGCGCCGGGGGATCGATATTCCGCGCATTGAAGAACTGCATGTCGCCTTCGAGGGATGCCCCGCCGCCGAGCATCGACGACCAGCGCAAGCGCATCGCCGAAGCCGAAAGGGCGGGTGCCATCGACCCGGCCGCCAACCTCAAGCACCACCGTGTCTGGCTGTTCTCCGGCGCCAACGACAAGACCGTCGCTCCGCAGGTCGTCGATGCGCTGGCCGGCTTCTACGGGACGCAGCTGCCGGCCGGGGCGCTGCGCTACGTCAGGCATCCGGAAGCCGGGCACGCGATGATCTCGACGGCCGATCCGAAGCCGAACCGCTGTTCGACGAGCCGGCCTCCGTATATCAATAGATGCCAGGACATGGATGCCGCGGG
Organism: uncultured Sulfuritalea sp.; assembly: GCA_964527055.1. Taxonomy (GTDB): domain Bacteria; phylum Pseudomonadota; class Gammaproteobacteria; order Burkholderiales; family Rhodocyclaceae; genus Sulfuritalea. Next base: position 2,882 of record CAZGQB010000139.1, on the reverse strand, counting down.
GGCATTGCTCGCCCACCTGCTCGGGCCGCTGCAACCTGCGAGCAGTTCGCCGGCAGGGATTGTCGTCGCCTTCGACCAGCAGGCTTTCTTGGCCGGCAAGGCCATCGACGCCAGCATGGCGGACGAGGGGTATGCCTACATTCCCGACGCCTGCCGCAACGGCGGGTGTCGCGTCCATGTCGTTTTCCATGGCTGCGGGCAAAGCGCAACGGCCATCGGCCGCCGTTTCGTCGATGGCGCCGGCTACAACGGCTGGGCCGACAACAACCGGCTGATCATCCTCTACCCGCAAGCGACAGCCCGCCAGGGCGTGGCGTTCAGGTCCTGGAAATGGATCTACAACCCGAAGGGATGCTGGGACTGGTGGGGCTATACGGGCAAGGACTACGCGACCCGGGACGCACCCCAGATCCGCGGCGTCCGGGCCATGGTCGATCGACTGTTCGAGCCCTTGGCGAATTGAATTCCCCGCTGGACATTTCGAAAATGACTGGAGCGCTTGCCGGAGGCGGCCTTCGATCAGCGCATCGCCCGGTAGCCGGAGAATTCCGCCCGGCACGGGAAACCCTCGCCCGTCGGCACCAGACAGTGCCGCATCGACGATACGATGCAGGAAGGCGTTCTGCGGTACGCATGCGGGCCCTGCAAACATTTTTTGTGGCTTTTCGGTAACTGGAGGCAAAATTCCGGATCTGGCTCAGACGCAACCGGCCGGTGGGAATCCGGCAGTTTCCTGCGCGGCGCGGCGGGATGCAGCGGGCCGTGACGCCGGCAAGGGCTGGTTGTCCCGAAGGAGAATGCTGAATGCGGAAAAAATTCCAGGGTTCGTTGCTGATGGCACTTGCCGGCATATCGGTTGCCGCAATGGCCCAATCGGCCGGGCCGGTTGCCGTGCCCAGGCACGTGCAGGACATCATCACCGGGCGCTGTGCGCTGTGCCACGGCCCCGACGGCGAGAGCGCGAGCGCCGTCTATCCGCGCCTGGCCGCCCAGCATCCGGATTACCTGCAGAAACAGCTCAGGGACTTTCGCGATGGCCGGCGCGTTAGCGACCCCATGAGCGAGATGGCAAAGGACCTTAAGGATGACGACATCGCGGCCCTGGCCGCGTTTTTCGCCAGCAGGAAGGCCGGCGCGCGCCAGCCGGGCGACGTCGAGCTCGCCAACGTGGGCAAATACATCTTCAATCGCGGCAATGGCTATTCGGGCGTTGCGGCTTGCGCCTCGTGCCATGGCGCGAAGGGCTATGGCACCGAGCAATTGCCGCGCCTGGCCGGCCAGCACCCCGCATACGTCGAAACCCAGTTGAAGGAGTTCAACAAGCGTGCGCGTACCAACGACAATGCGATCATGCACTCGATCGCTTCAAAGTTGACCGAACTCGAAACACGCGCGGTTTCCGTCTATATCGGCGGCCTGGAATAGGCATCCGACATCGGGCAGGGGTTGGCGCCGGAGGGTGTGGTTCCGAAGAGGATACGCCTGATGAGCCGGGATCGGACGTGCGCGGGCCAGGCCCTCCCGATCTCCTCCAGGCAGGCGCCTATGTGCGGTTAAAGCACTCAGCGGCAGATGTCGGGATGCACCGCCCGGGTCGCCGACAGGGCCTTGCCGGCCAGCGCCGGACGCTAGGCACGGTTGCGGCCGCGGAGGATGGCCACTCCGAGGCTGATCGCCTCCGATTCGAGTCCGCGGAATTGCCAGGCGCGGAAGCTGTCGCAGTTCGCTTCGCTGGTCATGCCTGACCCGGGATTTCAGGGACTGCCGAGATAATCGCCCTTGCCTATCTCCACCCCGTTGTGGCGCAGGATGTTGTAGGCCGTGACCAAGTGGAAGTAGAAGTTCGGCAGGGCGAAGTCCAGCAGGTAGTCCCGGCCGATGAAGGACCAGTCCCTGCCGCCGACGCGCAGCGCGATGGGGCGTTGCTCCGAGCCGTCGACCTGTGCGGCCGCAAACGATTCGACGAAGGCGATGGTTTTGGCGAGGCGGGCGCGCAATTCGTCGAAGCCCTGCTCGCTATCTTCGTAACGCGGCACCTCGGCGCCGGCCAGCCGGGCCACGGCGCCCTTGGCGTGGTCGGTCGCGATCTGCACCTGCTTGACCATGGGCAGCATGTCGGGGAACAAACGCGCGCCCAGCATCACCGCCGGGTCGATTTTCTTCGCCGCGGCATGGGCCTGCGCCCTGGCGAGGATGGCATCGAGGTTGCGCAGCATGCGCGCGAAGCGTGGGGTACTGGCGTCGTACATCGAAAGGCTCATCGCGGGTCTCCCGAAAAAACTTGATTCTGCCACCGCCGGCCGCATATATCGAGGGCGTTCTCCGCAGGAAAACCACTACGCCGGCGGGGCCTCCCCCGGTGCAAGCTCGGTTAAGCTTTGCCGACACATACCCGAAACGAACACTCATGCCAGACGCTGCGTTCAGACTCGACAACAGCTACGCCCGCGAACTGCCCGGCTGCTATGTGGCCTGGCCGCCGGCGCCGGTGCAGGCACCGCAACTGCTCTACTTGAACCGCGAGCTGGCCGCGGAGCTGGGCATCGAGCCCGGCGCGCACGACGAGAAAGAGCTCGCTGCGCTGTTCTCCGGCAACGCGCTGCCCGAGGGCGCCACGCCCATCGCCCAGGCCTATGCCGGCCACCAGTTCGGCAACTTCGCGCCGCAGCTCGGCGACGGACGGGCACTGCTGATCGGCGAAGTCATCGACCGCCAGGGCCGCCGTCGCGACCTCGCCTTCAAGGGGTCGGGGCGCACCCCCTTCTCCCGCAACGGCGACGGCAAGGCCGCCGTCGGCCCGATGCTGCGCGAGGTACTGGTGGGCGAAGCCATGCACGCGCTGGGCATCCCGACCACGCGCGCGCTGGCGGTGATCGCCACCG
>CAZGQB010000138.1:1754-5779 GCA_964527055.1 uncultured Sulfuritalea sp. | reverse complement strand
GGCCAGACGCCGAACATGATGGAATCCTTCCAGCAGGCGATCGCCACCGCCAACCAGGCGTTCGAGCAGATCACCAAGGCCTCCAACGCCGCGATGAACAGCGTCGGCGAAGCGGTCAAGAAGTCCACCGGCGCCAAGCGCAAGTAAGCAGCATCAGTCTCCAGGAACTGCCGATCGCTCACGCGGTCGGCATTTTTTTGGCTGCCGGTCGCAAGTGCTCCGCCTTATGCACAAGGTACAATTTCCTTTCAATGCAATAGGCACGGCTCAACGCATGCGGGCAAGAAGCAGCAAATTCATGCAAAACCAATCCAGAATCAATGACAAGCGTCGCCGCTGCATGTGGAACTCACTCACCATCATCGCCTGCGCTTTCCTGGTATCGATCCCTGTCAGGGCCGATTCGCGCAATCTTGCCCCTGGTTTTTCAAGCCTGGCGAAAAGCTCAAAGGTAATGATCATGCCGCCCGACGTCGAACTGTTCTCGATTTCCGCCGGCGGCGTAACCGAACCCCGTGCCGACTGGACGGCGGCGGCTCAAACCCACCTCCACACCGCCCTGACCGGCAAGACCGCGGTCCTTGGACTGAAAACGCAGCAACTGCCCGACGGGGATGCGGACGAATTCGCCGAGATAAGCTCCCTGCACGCAGCCGTGGCGCAGGCGATCTCTTTTCACCACATGGGTAGCGGCAACTTCGCCCTCCCCACCAAGAACGGCAAGCTGGACTGGTCGATGGGCGATGCGGTCAAGCCGATTCAGGAAAAATCAGAGGCCGATTACGCCTTGTTCATCTGGCTGCGCGACAGCTATGCCAGCGCAGAGCGCAAGGCAGCGATGATTGCGCTGGCCCTCCTCGGTGTCGGCATTCCCGCCGGGATCCAGATTGGCTATGCCTCGCTCGTCGATTTGCGAACCGGCCGGGTGGTCTGGTTCAACAAACTGCTGCGCGGCACCGGCGACCTGCGTGAAGCCGAACCGGCGGCCGAAACGGTAACGGTCCTGCTCGACAGGTTTCCGGATACGAAATGAAACGGCGGCAGGTCCTGGCCGCCGGCTGCGCCTGCTGCGCGAGCCTGGCCACGTCGCGCGTGTGGGCCCAGCCCGCGGAAAGCTACCTTGTGCCGGAACGCTTTCAGCGGCCCGACCTCGCCAGCGACGAAGGAGGCCTGTGGGCCATGATGGATCGCGAGGAAAAGCTGTTGCGGCGCAGCCCCCTCGTTGTGCGCGACGCCAGACTCACGACCTATGTCCAGGATATCGCCTGCCGCCTTGGCGCCGGCCATTGTCCCGATATCCGCGTCTTCCTGGTTCGCACAGCCCAGTTCAACGCCAGCATGGCGCCCAACGGCATGATGCAGATATGGACCGGGCTGTTGCTGCGCATGGACAACGAGGCCCAGCTTGCGGCGGTCATCGGCCACGAAATCGGTCACTACCTCCAGCGCCACACGGTCGAACGCCTGCGCGACATCAAGTCCAGGGCCGCGGCAAGCCAGGTACTCGGACTCTTCGGACTGGTGGGTGCCATCGGCTCACTGGTAGTATTGGCCAGCGCCTATGGCTACAGCCGCGACCAGGAACGCGAAGCGGATCGCATCGGCGCCTGGCTGATGCATCGTGCCGGATACAAAGTGGCTGAATCAGCCCTGGTCTGGAACAACCTGCTTGACGAAGCGAGGGCAGGGGAAGGTAGCGAGCCCAGCCACACCAGTCCGCTTTTTGCCACCCATCCGGCGCCGCCGGAGCGGCGCGACACCCTGGCACTGCTGGCGAAGGATCTGCCGGGCGGCACGGACGGCCGGGAAAACTTCACGGCACAGACCGCACCCTACCTCGCCGAGTGGCAGGAGGACGAGGTCAAGCGCGGCCAATATGCAGAAAGCCTGGTCCTGTTGTCGCGCCGGATCGCCACCGGCAACGCGCCGGGCATGGCCCGCTATTACCGTGGGGAAGTCTACCGGCTGCGCGGACAGGCCGGCGACCTGGATCTGGCCTGGGCCGATTACCAGACGGCGGCCGCGGACGCGAGCCCGCAACCGCAGGCATTTCGCGGCATCGGCCTGCTTGCCCGGCAACGCGGCCAGAAAGAGGATGCGCGACAGGCCTTTGCGCGCTATGTCGAATTGGCGCCCGAAGCTCCCGACGCGGCCCTGATCAAATCGTATCTCGAGGAACTCGGCTCATGAAGAACCTGCTTGTCATCCTCCTCACCATGCTGCTTGCGGCATGCGCATCGGTAAAAAAAGTGGAATCGGGAGCAAACCCCGTCGGCGACCGCATGTCGATTACCGTGGACGGAAACTGGAATCATCTCGACTTTCCAGGCCTCAAGCCGGCCCAGGTGTGGACCATGGAGGGCATTGCGATTGACGAACTTCTGGTATATCCGGGAATCCGCGATGGCCAGGCCATGCATCCGGAATTCTCTGCCGATAGCAGGAATAAGAATTTCACCTTCCGCAAGACCATGCAAACCGAAGAAATCGTATCGTTGTTCGAGGGAACGCTCAGCCGCGACGGGTCAACATTCAAGCTGAAAAAGGTCGAACCCTTCGCCTTCGGTGGCAAGAAGGGGTTCCGTTTCGAGTACGAACGGATTCGCAAGATCGACGGCGTGCGACTATCAGGAATCGGCTTCGGCGCCGTAGACAAGGAGGAGCTTTTTGCCCTCGTCTATCAGGCGCCGCGACTTACATTTTTCCCGCGGCACCAGACCCGCGTCGAAGCCATAGCCAAAGCGGTGGTCATCAAGTAGCGCGCATGGGCACTCAGTCGCCGCCGGCCTCCCAGCGCCCGGCGGCGTGGTCGTCGCTCTCGCGGGCATCGACCCAGCGCCCGCCCACAGCGGTTTCTTCCTTCTTCCAGAACGGCGCGCGGGTCTTCAGGTAGTCCATGATGAACTCGCAGGCGGCAAAAGCCTCGCCGCGGTGGGAGGAAGCCACCGCGACGAAGACGATGCGGTCGCCCGGAACCAGGCGGCCGACGCGATGGATCACCCGCACGCCGCAGATGTCCCAGCGCCTGCGCGCTTCTTCAACGATGGCCTGCAGCGCCTTTTCGGTCATGCCCGGGTAGTGTTCCAGGGTCATGGCCTGGACGGTCGCCGTCTCGCTGGCGCCGTCCGCAGGGGATACCGCCCCCGGCTGCGCCGGAGGCATAACTTTCGCATTGCCGGCCTTGTCGGCCCGCACCAGGCCGACGAAACTCGCCACCGCGCCGACGTCCTCGCGCCCGGCAGACAGAGCCGCGATCTCGGCGCCGGCATCGAAATCGGCTTCCTGTACGCTGACCGACATCTCAGCCTCCGGTGACCGGCGGGAAGAAGGCGATCTCGTCGCCGGCCTTGACCGCCGCGTCGAGCCCGACCATCTGCTGGTTCACCGCGACGCGCAGATTCTTCATCGAGGCCAGCGCGCCCCACGCTTGGCCGCGCGCGGCAAGATGGTCGCGCAACGCGCCCGCCGTGGCGATGCCCGCCGGCAGGGCCAGCGATTCCGAAGCCGCGCCCAGCGCCTCTCGCAAGCCGGCAAAGAAAAGTACCTTGACCATGGATTGACTATAGCAGCTCGGAAAACGGCAGGAAGCGCACCGTGTCGCCGTAGGCGATGGCCTGCCGCGGCGGATTGTCGATCAGGCCGTCGGCCCAGACGCAGGAGGTCAGTACGCCCGAACTCTGGTTGGCGAACAGGTCCAGCCCGCCGGTATCGTTGATTCGGGCACGCAGGAATTCGCGGCGCGGATCGCCCTTGAAATCGAAATCCGCCCGCAGCCCCCGCGCCCTCGGCCTCAGTTCGCTGGCGCCCTGGCTCTTGAGGATGAAGGGCCGCACCAGCATGACGAAGGTGACGAAACTCGACACCGGGTTGCCCGGCAGCCCGATGAAGGCCGCCGCGCCTTTGCCTGCCGTCTCGCCGGCGCCGAGATTTCCCCCGACCCGGCCGAAGGCCAGCGGCTTGCCCGGCTTGATCGCGATCTTCCACAGGTCGAGCGCGCCTTCCGCCTCGACCGCCGGCTTGACGTG
>CAZGQB010000138.1:0-1654 GCA_964527055.1 uncultured Sulfuritalea sp. | reverse complement strand
TTGTCCAGCGGCGGCACGTCGATGGCGGAACGCAGGCCGGTGGCCAGCACCCGTCCGGCGGCGACCTGGGTCGGCACCGCTTCGGTATCCGTCGCTATCCGGGCGCCCGCCAGCAGGCGCGTCAACGCGTCTTCGTAATCAAGCATTCCTGAACCCCAGATGACGCAGTATGAAATCCGCGATCGCGTCGCGGTCGTCGAGTGCCAGCAGCGGCAGCGCGGTCTGCCCGGCCAGCGCGGCCTGCTCGTCGGTGGCCACGGCGACGATGGTTTCGACGCCGCTGCCGGCGATCAGCGGCTTGCCCACCGACGGCCGATGCACTTCCAGCTTCGGGATCGGCGTCTGCTTGAAGCCCTCGACCAGCACCAGGTCGCAATCGGAAAAGCGCGCGATCTGTTCCTCCAGCGACGGCTCCGGCGCACCGCGCAGTTCGTGCATCAGCACCCAGCGCTGGTCGGAAATCAGCAGCACTTCCGAGCAGCCCGCCTCGCGCAGCCGGTAGGAATCCTTGCCCGGGTGGTCGATGTCGAAGCGATGGTGCGCGTGCTTGATCAGCGAGACGCGCAGGCCGGCCGCCGTCAGGCGCGGGATCAAGTCCTCCAGCAGCGTGGTCTTGCCCGAGCCGGACCAGCCGGCGAGACCGAAGACTTTCATGTCGAAGGCACCGTCAGCACCGGCGCAAAACCGCCGCCCGGCGTGCGGAAATTGGTGGTCTGCCCCTGCCACAAACGGGCCGCGACCAGTTGCACATGCCCGTCGTAAACATAGTTGCGCAGATCGAGCTTCAGTTCGACCGGCGCCTCGCCGACTTTCAGCGTGCGCGAAGACGGCGGCACCAGGGCCTGCGCGATGTAGTTGCCGGCCAGCACCTCGTCGAACACCCGTTTGGTGATCTTGTCGCCGCGCCAGGCGGCCTTCGAGCCGTAGCCCGCCGCGGGCTTGAAGAAGAGCTGCTTGCGCCGCGCCCACAGGTCGTCGGCGTGTTCCGGCACGACCAGCTCGGTGCGCGGAATCTTGTTCGCCAGCGTGGCGCGCGTTTCGGCATCGACGCCCCATGAAGCCAGCAGTGCGTCATCGCACAAGGCCACCAGGTTGCGCTTGTCGGCATACAGGGCATGCGCCTGCGGATGCGGCGTGATCAGCGCGGCATCGCCGAGCCACGCCTCGCGCAGCGCGGCATTGGCCGGCGCTTCGAGGGCGAAATCGGTGAGCCGGTTATAGACCAGGTCGATGCGCTCGCCGCCATGCCACAGCGCGCCGTCGCGCAAGGCCAGTTCCCGCGGATCGCAGATCACCGCCTCGATGCCGGCGCGCTCGAACAGGCGCCGGAACAGCACGAACTCGGGATACAGGTATTGCGTCGGCGGCGCCTCGTCGACGATGGCGATGCGTTTCACCGTGTCGCCGACGCCGACTTCTTTTGCAAACGCGTGCCACTCGGCGCGAAACATTTCGAGGAACAGGTGTTCCGGCGTTTCGGAGCCGAGATCGCCCGGCAGCAGCGCTCCGACGTCGTCGCAGCAGGCCTTCTGGGCGCGGGCCAGCAGGGCCATGAGCAGGCCGCCGCCGGCATTGGTGTTGATCTCGATCAGTTGCGGGCCGCTGTCACCGAGATGGAAGTCGTAACCGAGGAACACGCCCGGCGCCGCACAGC
>CAZGQB010000137.1:0-5852 GCA_964527055.1 uncultured Sulfuritalea sp. | reverse complement strand
CTGCGTGCGCAAAGCCTCGGCTTGCGGCAGGGTGCGCGGAAATCCGTCGAACAGAAAACCCTTGGCGCAATCGGGCTGCTTGAGGCGCTCTGCGATGAGGCCGAGGATGATGTCGTCAGGCACCAGGCCACCCGCATCCATCACCTTCTTGGCCTCCAGCCCCATGGGCGTACCGGCCTTCACTGCCGCCCGCAGCATATCGCCGGTCGAAATCTGCGGAATTCCGAATTTTTCCGTAATGAATGCCGCTTGGGTGCCTTTGCCTGCGCCCGGCCCACCTAACAGGATCAACTTCATTGCCACCCCTTCGAAGAAAGTTTGTCTTGCATATTTTTGAAAATTTTTTGAGGACAAAACCTACTCTGAATCCTGGTCGACGTCAAACAATCGGCGCACGCGCTCCAGATCTTCCTGCGTATCCACGCCGGGAGCCGGCGCGTGATCGACGCTCACCACCCGGATCGGGTGGCCGTACCAGAGCGCGCGCAACTGCTCCAAGGACTCGCAGCGCTCCAGGGGCGAGGCCGCCAGTTGCCCGAAGCGGCGCAGAAAACTCACGCGATAGGCATAGAGGCCGATGTGGCGCTGCGCCGGCGCGGCGGCCGGCACCGCGTCGCACCTTTGCGCGAAGCCATTCCGGTCCCAGGGTATCGGTGCGCGACTGAAGTACAGGGCCCGCCCACGGGCATCACACACCACCTTAACCACGTTGCTGTTGAAGAAGTCATCGGCCGAGGTCAGCGGATGTGCCGCGGTGGCGATCGCCGCCTCCGGATCGCCTTGCAAGGCCGCAGCCACGGTTTCGATCAGCGAGGGCTCGAGCAACGGTTCATCGCCCTGGACATTGACCACGATGTCATCGTCATCCCACTGCAGGTGCGAGGCCACTTCGGCGATCCGGTCGGTTCCGCTGGCATGGTCTTCGCGTGTCATGACTGCATCAAAGCCGTGCCGGCGTACCGCGGCCACTATCCTTTCGTCATCGGCTGCGACCCAGACGCCATCACTGCGCGCGCGTCGGGCGACGGCCGCCACGCGCACGACCATCGGCTGTCCGGCAATATCGGCCAGGGGCTTTCCCGGCAGCCGGGTCGAGGCATAACGTGCCGGTATGACGATGCGGACCGCCATCAGGATTCTTCTGCCCCGAGCTGCCGCGCCTCATCTTCCAGCATCACCGGAATATCGTCCCGGACCGGATACGCCAGCCTGCACCCCCTGCACACAAGTTCCGCGGCGGTCTTGTGATTTTCCAGGGGCCCCTTGCAGACCGGGCAGACGAGTATCTCAAGCAGGCGGGTGTCCATTTATCTTCTCCAGAACAAATGCGGCAAGGTCGGGGCTTGCCTCGGCGGTCACTGGCAATACCCAGACCGGCAGCGAAAGTGAAAGCCGGGCCAATTTTACGGCATCCTTTTCCGTGGTCAGGATTGCTTCGCCGGCAAACTGCAGATCCTCTGCGCAATAGTCGTAATGATCGGCAAAAGGGTGTGCGGAGAATGCGAGTCCCATGCCGGTCAGGTGACCGAAAAAGTGCTCTGGCGAACCGATGCCGGCGACGGCATGCAAGTTCAGGCCGGCCAGGTCAGCGGCGCTGCAGCTTGTCATGGGCTGGTCGAGGCGGTGGAAGCGGTCCCCCAGCAAGCGCATCGAAAATGTCGCCCCCGAGAAAGTCGGCGCCGGCGACACGGCGGTTCCATTGAGAACCAGCGCATCTACCTGCGCCAGGCGCGAGACCGGCTCGCGCAAGGGGCCTGCCGGCAGGGTCCAGCCGTTCATCACGCCGCGCTCGTCGATCAGGGCAAGCTCGACATCGCGCTCCATCCGATAGTGCTGCAGGCCGTCATCGGAGATGATGAGATCGCAGTCCGGATGACTCGCAAGCAGGCTGCGCGCAGCGGCCACCCTGTCGCGCCCGACGAACACCGGGCAGGAGGCGCGTCGGGCGAGCAGCAAAGGTTCGTCGCCCACCACCTTGGGATCGCTCTCGCCGGCGACCTCGCGGACATGGCTGCGGTTGCCGCCGTAGCCGCGACTGACGATGCCGGGATGCCTTCCGCCGGCACGCAATGTCAATGCCAGATGGATCACCAGCGGTGTCTTGCCGGTGCCGCCGGCCGTGATATTGCCGACCACTACTACTGGCACCGGCAGGCGCTCGCGATGCAGCAGCCCCAGCCGGTAACAGCCCCGTCGCACGGCAACGAGCGCTTTGAAGATCAGCGAAAACGGAAACAGCAGGGAGGCCGACGGGCCGCGCCGCCGCCAGACGGCGGCAAGCCCGCCGGCGTCAGCGTTGCGCCTGCTGGGTGGCAAAGGAGATGTGCGACAGCCCGGCCTGCTGGGCCGCCTGCATGACATCGATCACGCTCTGGTGCGCGGCCTTGGCGTCGGCATTGATGATGACGACCGGTTCCTTGCCCGTGCCGGCGGAACGGCGCATGGCGTTGGCGATGGACGGGATGTCGCGCCCGGTGACCGCCGCCTTGTTCACCAAGATTTCACCGGCGGCGGTCACCACCACGTTGATTTCGTTGGGCTGCTCCTTGTTCTGCGGCGCATCCGCGGTAGGCAGGTTGATCTCGAGCCCGGAAAACTTGGAATATGTTGTGGTGATCATGAGAAAGATCAGGATCACCAGGAGCACATCGATCATAGGAATCAGATTGATCTCGAGTTCTTCGCGCTGTCGGCCTCGCTGGAAGTTCATCGTCGATATCCCTACTTGCGCTCGCCCTGCATGAGTTCGACCAGTTTCACCGCCTCCTGCTCCATATCGACCAGGAAACCATCGACCTGCGCCCGGAAATGCCGGTAGAAAATCATGGCCGGAATGGCGATGATCAGGCCGAATCCGGTGTTGTACAGCGCCACCGAAATGCCGTGTGCGAGCGCCTGCGGGTTGTTGCCCGTGGCCGTCGATGCACCGAAGATTTCTATCATGCCGACGATGGTGCCAAACAAACCCATCAGAGGCGCAATCGTGGCGATGGTACCCAGTGTCGTCAGGAAGCGTTCCAGTTCATGCGCCACTCCACGTCCTGCTTCTTCGATTGACTCCTTCATGATTTCGCGAGAGCTCTTTGCATTGCGCATGCCCGCCGCAAGTACCCGTCCCAGCGGAGAATGCGCTTCGAGGCGCGCCAGCTGCACATCCGAAATCCCGCTTTGACGATATTCGGCGACCGCGCTCTGCAACAGCCCCGCAGGAACGATCCTGCTGCGGCGCAGTGCCGCGGTACGTTCGATGATGAGCGCGACTGCGATGACGGAAGCGAAGAGCAAAGGCCAGATCGGCCAGCCGGCAGCCTCGATGATGGAAAACACGTGGTTGACTCCGGAAAGCAGGAAAGCGCGAACTTTAGCCCGAGTGGGAAGATTCAGCAATACAAAACGGGGGTCGGGGAATTGCGCAACAAGTCTAAATCCGGCATCAGCGGCCCAAACTTGCAACTTTGACCGCGTGCGCGGCATGCGGCGTCGCCACATCAAAGCGTCGACAAATTATCCACAAAATCTGTGGATAAGATTGTGGATCATCGACCGTCGCCAGAGCAGAAGCAGCCTTGCTCTTGGCTTCTACATTTCCTGCGCAAATTTTGTACAGAAATAAATCAATAATATTCAGCTAGTTAAACGTGAACCCGAAAAGACCTGAATGGTGCCCGGCCGGCCTTCAATGCCGGTCCCGCATGTGGATGCTGTAGTATTTCCCTCTCCCCGGCCTTGCCTTCGACGATTTCCTCACATGCTCGTTTCCGCCGACATCCTCAGCATCAGCGAACTCAATCGACGGGCGCGCGCAGCACTGGAAAAGGAGTTTCCCCTGCTCTGGGTGGTCGGCGAAATTTCCAATCTGACCCGGGCCGCGTCGGGCCATGTTTACTTCTCGCTCAAGGACGATGCGGCCCAGGCGCGCAGCGTCATGTTCCGTTCGCGTGCGAGTTCGGTGCCGTGGCGCCTGGAAAACGGGCAGCAAGTCGAAGCCCAAGCCCTAGTCTCGCTTTACGAACCCCGCGGCGAATTCCAGCTCACCATCGAATCCCTGCGCCGGGCCGGGCTGGGGCGGCTGTTCGAGGCCTTTGCCCGATTGAAGGCACAACTGGAGGCCGAGGGGCTGTTTGCTGCCGGTCGCAAGCGCCCGCTACCCCGCTTTCCGCGCCGGATCGGGATCATCAGTTCGCCCGGTGCCGCCGCCCTGCGCGACGTACTGGTGGCGCTGGAGCGCCGCGCGCGACACCTGCAGAGTGTGCTTTACCCTACATTGGTGCAGGGTGAGGCTGCCGCAGCAGAAATCGCCGCGGCAATCAACACGGCCTGTCGGCGCGATGAATGCGACCTGTTGCTTGTGGTGCGCGGCGGCGGCGGCATCGAAGACCTCTGGGCTTTCAACGAGGAAGTCGTCGCACGGGCCGTTGCCGCCAGCAGCCTGCCCATCATCAGCGGGGTCGGACACGAGACCGATACCACCATAATCGACCTCGTCGCCGACTTGCGTGCGGCGACCCCTACTGCCGCCGCCGAATTCGCCACTCAAGGATGGTACGAAGCTGCCGCCGAAATTTCCGACCTTGGAACAGCGCTGGGCAGGGCCGCCAGGTATCGCGTCGCCCGCGACCAGCAGCGGCTGGATCACCTCTCCCTGCGCCTTGTCCATCCGGCAACGCGATTGTGCCGGGCACGGGATCGATTGGCATTGCTGGAATCGCAACTTGACGCCTCCCTGGCCCGCAACCTGCGCCAGCATCGGGAACGGCTGAATCGCGCGGCCCTGGGTCTGGGCCGAACCATGCCACGCACCGAAAAACACCGGGGGGGCATCCAACTGCTGGCGCAGCGGCTTGCTGCCGCAATCCGCGAACAACACGGAAAGCGCGTGGCCACGCTGGACAATATTGCGGGGGCGCTCGCCCATCTGAATCCCGATGCAACCCTGGCAAGGGGCTTTTCCGTTGTTCGTGACGCCCACGGAAAACTCGTAACGGATGCCTCCCGACTGCACGCCGGCCAACGCGTGGACATCTATTTGGCACACGGCAGTGCCGAAGCCGGCATCCTGACCTGCAGCCCGGATCATGGTCCAGTTGCCACCTGAATTATTCTTGACTATAATAGTCAACTTTAAACCTCCCACCCTCACTGCAACAGGAGAACCGCCATGGAACACACCCTCCCCCCCCTGCCGTATGCGATGGATGCTCTGCTCCCGCACATTTCGAAGGAAACCTTCGAATACCACTATGGCAAACATCACCAGGCCTACGCAACCAATCTCAACAATCTGATCAAGGGCACCGAATACGAGAATCTGGACCTCGAAGCCATCATCAAGAAGGCCCCGGCCGGCGGGATATTCAACAATTCCGCCCAGGTCTGGAATCACAGCTTTTTCTGGAACAGCATGAAAGTCGGCGGCGGCGGCACGCCGAGCGGCTCCCTGGCGGATGCGATCAACAAGAAATGGGGCAGCTTCGACGAGTTCAAGAAGGCCTTCCAGGCCTCTGCTGTGGGCAACTTCGGCTCTGGCTGGACTTGGTTGGTGAAAAAGCCGGATGGCTCGGTGGATATCGTCAACACCTCGGGTGCGGGCACGCCATTGAATACCGAAAACAAGGCGCTGCTGACCATCGACGTCTGGGAACACGCCTACTACATCGACTACCGCAATGCACGGCCCAAGTTTGTCGAAACCTTCCTGGCTTCACTGGCTAACTGGGATTTTGCCGCAAGGAATTTCGGCTGATCGCGGCAGGAACGCCAAAGCGACGAAGGCAACAAGGGGCGCCGCGAGGCGCCCCTTTGACCTGACTGGTTTTATCGGACCAATTCAATCTAGAGATTCGTGGCCCCGG
>CAZGQB010000136.1:0-5865 GCA_964527055.1 uncultured Sulfuritalea sp. | reverse complement strand
CGCAGCTTGTCGATGCGGGCGGCGAGCACCGGATCGTCCGGCGGCGCGAAGGGCAGCTTGTCGATCACCACCAGCGACAAGGCCTCGCCGCGTACGTCGACGCCCTCCCAGAAGCTCTGGCTGGCGACCAGGATCGCGTTGCCGAGGAAGCGGAAGCGCTCCAGCAGTTCGCTGCGCGAACCCTCTCCCTGCATCAGCAGCGGCAGGTCGAGCCCTTCGGCGGTGAGTTTTTCCTGCAGCAGTTCGCGGATGCGGCGCATCGCGCGCAAGCTGGTGCACAGCACGAAGGCGCGCCCGCCGGAGGCGCGGATCGCCGGCCAGGCGGCTTCCGCCACGGCTTCCTGATACATCGCGCTGTTGGGGTCGGGCATCCCGGTCGGCGCATACAACAGCGCATTCTTCTCGTAATCAAAGGGGCTGCCCCACACCGCGGTATCGGCCTGCGCCAGCCCGAGCTCGCCGCAGTAGTGCGAAAAATTGCTGCCCACCGCCAGCGTCGCCGAGGTGAAAATCCAGGCGCGCGGATGGCCCTCCATCTGGCGCTGGAAGATCGGCGCGATGTCGAGCGGCGTCAGGTTGAGCGACATCGCCTGCGAATAGACCTCGACCCACTTGACCACCTCATCGCCGCCGGCGACTTCGGGATCGGCCCCTGCCGGGCCGCGAAGCGGGTCGCCCGGCAGACCAGTTTCGCCGCGCCAGCGCTTGAGCGCCGCCGCCAGTTCCTGTGTGCGCCGCAGGCAGTTGGCCAGGCCCTCGCCGCGCTCGGCCTGGGTGTCGAGGTGGCGGCCGAGTCCGGCGATGGCATCGGCCATCCCTTGCAGCGCGGCGGCGAATTCATTTTCGCTCGCGACCCGCGCCGCCGGCAGGCGCAGGTTCTCGCCCTTCACCGCCAGGCGCAGGTCGCGCGCGGCCTTGTCCAGCGCCTGCGCGGCATCCTGCAGCGCGGGGTAATCCTTGGCCGCGACGATGGCCTCGTTCTTCGTGTCGCGCGCCAGCTCGATGATCTGGCTGGTCGATACGCTCTCGCCGAAGAACAGCCCGGCCACCTCGGGCAACTGGTGCGCCTCGTCGAAGATGATCGTGTTGCAGGCCGGCAGCAGCTCGCCCATGCCCTCGTCCTTCAGCATCACGTCGGCGAAGAACAGGTGGTGGTTGACCACCACCACGTCCGCCGTCTGCGCCTCCTGGCGCGCCGCCAGCACGAAACAACCCTTCTGGTGCGGGCATTCCTGGCCGAGGCAGTTCTCGCGCGTCGAAGTCGCCAGCCCCCAGGCCCCGGACTCCTCCGGCACGTCGATGCATTCGGCCTTGTCGCCGGTTTTGGTGCGCTCGGCGAAGCGCGCAATCTTGCGCAGGTGCGCCGCCTCCTCGCGCGAGGCCAGGCGCCCCGCGTCCATCGCACGTTCGAGGTGGTAGGGGCAGACATAATTGGCGCGGCCCTTCAGCAGCGCAATCGATGCGCCCACTTTCAGCGCGGCGCGCACCGTCGGCAGGTCGCGGTTGAAGAGCTGGTCCTGCAGGGTCTTGGTCCCGGTCGAGACGATCACCTTGCCGCCCGAGAGCAGCGCCGGTACCAGGTAGGCGAAGGTCTTGCCGGTGCCGGTGCCGGCCTCCGTCACCAGCGCCAGGTTGCCCGCGATCGCCGCGGCGATTCGCTGCGCCATCTCCAGTTGCTGCGGCCGCGGGCGAAAGCCTGGCACGGCGGCGGCGAGCGGCCCCTCGGGGGCGAAGATGCGGTCAATTTCGGGAATGGGATCGGACATGGCGGGCGCGGCATGGTAGCACGCGGGAAAAGGGCGGCAGGCCGAAAGTCGGCGCTGTTGGTAAGGCGCGGCGTGCCGCCTGGTCCTTTTCGGAAACGAAACGTTTGGCCGCGAACTCGCGACACCTCGAGTGTCAGCGCTTGTCCACCGCCGAGCGTACAATGATCGCCAAGTTTTCCATGCGATTTGGGAGCCATCCATGAAAGTCTATTCAGCCGTAATCGAGCGGTGTCCGCAAACCGGTCTGTTCGTCGGCTTCGTTCCCGGTTTTCCCGGCGCCCATTCCCAAGGGGAAACGCTGGATGAAGTGAACCGCAACCTGCACGATGTTATTGCAATGCTTCTGGAAGACGGCGAACCCGTATTGGAGTCCGAATTTGTTGGGGTTCAAAACGTCGCTGTCGCCTGAGTCATGGGCAATGTTCCCGTCCTCAAACCCGGCGAAGTCATAGCCATCCTCACCAAACTCGGCTTCACCGAAGTCCGCCAACGCGGCTCGCACAAACAATTCCGGGATGTCGTCGGTCGCTGCACAACCGTGCCGTTTCACCAGGGTCGGGACATTTCCCCAATCCTGCTCCGTCAAATCGCCAAAGACATCGGCCTCGCGCTTGATGAGTTCCTCAAGCATAGATAAGCCAGGCCTATGCCATATCACCCGCCTGGTTCAGGAGCGTGAAAATGACATCCGCAGCGCCTGGCGCAAGCACTTCCCAGGTTGAGGTAACCAATATCTCGCAGCACGGCTTCTGGCTTCTGCTCGCCGACGAAGAACCGTTTCTGCCGTTCTCCGAATTTCCGTGGTTTCGCGATGTCGCGGTCTGCAAGATTTTGCACGTCGAGCTCCCCTCTCCCAACCACTTCTACTGGCCGGATCTCGACGTCGACCTGGCCGTTGAGTCCATTCGCCACCCGGAGCGGTTTCCGCTTGTCAGTCGAGTAATAGCTTAGCCGCAGCCAGCAAGCGCACCGGCGCGCGAAGTAATCCGACCCGTTAATCAGAGTTGCACTTCGAATTTGAACTCGCGAATGCAATATGACGTGAGAGCGATATGAAAGATCATCCGACATTCGGTAAATGGTTCCAGCGCACTTTCCTGCGGGGTTGGATGATTTCCGCATTCATGATTGCCGGTGCGCTCATAGCAAATGCGACCGGCCACGCTGCGCTTACGCAACCGATGGGAATAGGGTTTGCAGTAACGCTTGGGGCCACCATGACATTCCTGTACTGGCGGCTTTTCAACGTTGATTGTCCGGATTGCGGAAGCAGGGCCAAGACAACCAACAAGAAGCCTGAGTATGTTTGGGTTGCCACATGCCCCAGATGCGGTGTCACCTGGAATCTTGGTGTGGGGTCTGATGAGACCAATTGACTGGCATGCGTTGGCACTAACCCACCTGTACCGCATGACCTTGTGAAGGCAATTGTGACTTGAGGCGCCCCCCGCGTTGATTGAAATCAATTGAAGTTGACCGTGTTTGCCGGATACTTGCCGCCCGTGCAATTCGCCCGGCCCAGCCATGTGAGGACAGGAAATGCAGAAGAGATTGGATGGCAAGATCGCCGTTGTAACAGGCGCCAGCAGCGGGATTGGTCGTTCCATTGTCGAACATTTCGTGGCGGACGGCGCCAGCGTGGTCGCCTTTGCGCGCAACGCGGGCGCACTCAAGGAACTGGCGGCCGCGCATCCGGGCAAGGTGCTCGCCGTCGCGGGTGACGTGACGAAAGCCGAAGACCTGCAGCGCCTGGTGGCGGAAACCGTCAAGGCCCATGGCGGGGTCGACATCGTGGTGCCCAATGCCGGCATCGCGCGCGTGGTTTCATTCGCGGACAGCACGGCCGAAGCCTGCGACATCCAGTTCTCGGTCAACCTGTTCGGCGCCATCGAGACCGTGCGCCTGTTCCTGCCGCATATCCGCAAGGGCGGCTCGGTGCAGTTCATCACCACCTTCCTGACCCAGGTGGGATTTCCCGGCCTGTCGATCTACAGCGCCAGCAAGGCGGCACTCAAGTCGTTCTCGCAGACGCTGGCGGCGGAACTCGCGCCGCAGGGCATACGCGTCAACTCGATCGCGCCGGGCCCGATCGGCACGCCGTTGTGGGGCACGGTCGGCCTGCCGCCCGAGGTGTTGAACGTGGTTGCCGCCAACGTCACCGCGCGGCTGATGCCCGGCGCCTTCGGCCAGCCGGAGGACATCGCGCAGATGTCGGTGTTCCTGGCATCCGATGCCGCGAAGAATATCTACGGCCAGGAAATCGTCATCGACGGCGGCTATACGATCGGCTGAATTCAGCGGCTGTGCAGCTTCTCCTGCAACCAGACTTTGATCAGCGACTGGTAGGGAACGTCCCTGGCGTTGGCCGCGGCCTTGATCGAGTCGAGCAGGTGTTGCGGCAGGCGCAGTGAAATGGTCCGGGTGCTCGGCTTGAGATTGGGCAGGACGGCCCGCTGCGCCTTCGACCAGTCGAGGTAGTCGGCCGAGTCGTGCGTTTCCCAGAACGCGCGTTCTGCGGCTTCATTGGCGAATCGGGGAATTGTTTTAGTCGGCTTGTTCATAAATCACTCGCTCCTTTCGGTGCATGTCCCGCGCCGAGATCACACGAATCTTGCTCGCCGCCTTGCGCAGGGTGAAGGCGACATGCAGCAGCCGGCCTTCATCCGTCCTGCCCAGGGCGTGGTGTCGTGACTCCAGCCGGCTGTGCTTCTCGTCGGCCAGAAGCAGCAAGGGAACGTTGAAGAAAACCTGCTCCGCTTCCGCCATCGTAACGCCATGCTTCTCGTTCTTCCGGGCATTGCCATCGTCCCAGTCGAAACTTTCAATCCTGGCCAAGTCGATCATTTTTGTATATTACTATCGTATACATATTGACGCAAGCGACGGCGGCGCGGCTACCGCAATTCCTCCACCTTCAGCAAAAGTCGGCGCTGGCGGGACGCCGATTGGGTGCCGTAGCCGGCGATGGCGCTGGAACTACCGCCCTGCTCGCCGACCGAGCCGCCCAGTTCCAGCCATTCGCCGAGCCGGCCGCTGACCGTGGTCACCAGCTGCTGGGTGTTGATGGTTCCGGGCTGCCGGCCGAGCGTGTCGTCGCGCGGGCTGATGGCGATGGTCACGCGCTCGCCGTTGAGCTGGGGTACGGCGATGAAGCCGGTACCGACGTCGTATTGCACCAGGGTGTCCGAAACCAGGACGCCGGCCGGGGTGAACACGCGCTGGCGCAGCGGTATCTGCAATGACTGGCCGACCATGATCGCGGCGCGCCCGCCGTCGATGGTCTGCACCTGCTGCGAGATGTCGCGCCGGCTGCTGCTGTCGGACTGGTAGAGGTGGCCGCGGCCGGACACCGAGGTCCCGCCGGAGCCGGTAATCACCCGCCCGGAAATGCCGGCGCCGCTTTGCGCGCCGCTGTCGGCGCCCTCCTGGCGCACGCTGATCATCAGCCGCCGCGGCGCCGTGTCGAGCGCCGCGACCAGGTCGCGTATCTCGGCCTGGTTGCGCTTTGATGCGCGCAGGAAGATCTTGTCGTTCATGCCCGAAAGCGCGCCGCCCGGCTCGACGAAGGGGGCGATCTGCGGCAGCAGCTGCTCGGCGCTGCGATGCCTGAGGCTGATGACCTCCAGCGCCTGGCCCCAGGCCAGGGCGCTGAACATGACGAATGCAAAAAAGAGTCGTTTCATAAGCGCGTACCCTGACTTTATACTGCCGCCCTCAACGTCCCGAGGAAGCCCGATCATGAAAATCGAAACCATCGCCGTGCATGGCGGCTACAGCCCCGACCCCACTACCAAGGCCGTCGCGGTGCCGATCTACCAGACCACATCCTACGCCTTCGACGACACGCAGCACGGCGCCGACCTGTTCGACCTCAAGGTCGCCGGCAACATCTACACGCGCATCATGAACCCGACCACCGACGTGCTGGAAAAACGCATGGCGGAACTCGAAGGCGGCATCGCCGGCCTCGGCCTGGCCTCGGGCATGGCGGCAATCACCTACGCGATCCAGACAATTGCCGAGGCCGGCGACAACATCGTTTCGGTCGGCACGCTCTATGGCGGCACCTACAACCTGTTCGCCCACACCCTGCCGCAAT
>CAZGQB010000135.1:0-5903 GCA_964527055.1 uncultured Sulfuritalea sp. | reverse complement strand
CCGCTGATCCAGCGCGAACTGATCCGCCTCGGCCGCCGCCACAACCGCGCCGTGATCGTGGCGACGCAGATGCTGGAATCGATGATCGACCACTCGCGGCCGACCCGGGCCGAAGTCGGCGACGTCGCCAACGCCGCGCTGACCGGCGCCGATGCGGTGATGCTGTCGGCCGAGACGGCGAGCGGCAAGTACCCGCTGCGCGCGGTCGAAATCATGGATCGCATCCTGCGCGAGGCCGAGGGCTACCAGTGGCAACAGGGCAGCTTCCTCGCCGGCGAGGAAGCTGCCCTGGCCGACATGAGCCTGCGCGACGGCGTCGCCGTCGCCGCCACCTCGCTGGCGCACGACCTCAAGCTGCAGGGCATCATCATCCCCACCCTGAGCGGCACCACGGCGCGGGTGATCTGCGCCTACCGGCCGACGGCGCCGCTGGTGGCGGTCTCCACCGATGCGGCGGTCTGCCGCCGCCTGTCGCTGAACTGGGGCATCGTGCCGATGACCGCGACCCAGTCGGAGTACGGCCACTGGGACGCGCTGTGCCGGCGCATCGCCAAGAGCTGCGAGCTGACCCGCACCGGCCACAACGTCCTGCTGGTCGCCGGCTTCAGCGACGACGCCGGCCGCAACTCACCGATGCTGCAGGTCCTCAATGTCTGAAGCCGTTTGCGCCGCAGCTGCACAGGGCAGGCCATGAGTCCGCTGAAAAAGGGCCTGGCGGCGCTGTTCGGGCTGCCGCTCGTGCTCGCCGTCATCTTCTTCAGCTATTTCAACCTCACCGGGGAAGACCGGATGCGGGCCGTCTGCGGCGAGGTGAAACCCGGCATGACGCGGGCGCAAGTAAACCAGTTCGTGCTCGACAAGCGGCTCGACGGTTCGGCCGGAGACAGGGGCGTGAGCTTCCTCGGCGACTCGCGCAGCTACGGCCGCCACAGCTGCAAGGTGACGATGGAGGCCGGCACGGTCAAGGCGGCGCAATACAGCCTCGCCGACTGAGGGTGCGTTGGCGGAGCGCCGCCGCCCGCTCCGGCAATCCGGCCCGGCAACGAATTCGATCAGTCCGAGAGAAAGGCACGACATGACGCAACGCATTCCCGCCCGCTGGTATTTCGACCTCGTTTCGCCTTTCGCCTACCTGCACCTGAAGCGCCTCGGCGAGCTGCATCCGGCGCTCGACGTCGAGTTCGTTCCCGTGCTCTTCGCCGGCCTGCTCAAGCACTGGGACAACAGGGGGCCGGCGGAGCTGGCGCCGAAGCGATTGCACACCTACCGCAGTTGCGCGTGGACCGCCGCACAACATGGCATCCCGTTTCGCATGCCGCCGCGCCATCCCTTCAACCCGCTGCACGGGCAGCGCCTGCTGGTCGCGCTCGGCGCGCCGCGCGCGGCGGTCGACGCGGCTTTCGATTTCGTCTTCGGCGAGGGCCGCGACCTCGCCGCGGAATGGCCGCTGTTGTGCGAGCGGCTCGGCGTGGGTGTCGAACAGGCAGCAACGCTGGTCGGCGACCCGGCGGTCAAGCAGAAGCTGGCGGACAACACCGCTGCCGCCGCGGCGCAGGGGGTGTTCGGCGTGCCGACGCTGGCCTTCAACGGACAGAACTTCTGGGGCAGCGACACCATCGCCTGGGCCAATGCCTTCGTCGACAACCCGCGGATGTTCGACTCGGGCGAGATGCGGCGCGCCGCCGAAATAGAGGTTGGCGCCGCGCGCAAGGAAGCGCGCTGAACAGCCGGCTTGCTTGAAGGCGCGGCAGGCGGGCGGCCTTCCGCGCATCGCCTGCCTGCGCCGTATCGCCGGCGCCGACTTTTTCCTGACGGGCAGCGCACCGTGCGCCGGCCCGATCAACCCATGATCTGCTCAAGGTGTTCGCGTTCCTTCAGCTCTTCCTCGAACTGCTCCATCTCCGGGCCCAGCGCATCGCGCGCCGAGACCATGCCGACCGGCACGCCGTTCTTGACCACCGGAACGTGGCGAAATCCGCGTTCGTACATGATGTGCAGGGCATGGCCAAAGGGCTTGTCGGAAGAAATCGTGGTCGGGTCGGCGGTCATCACTTCGCCCAGAGTGGTGCGCTTCGGATCCTTGCCGGCCGCCATCACGCGGTAGAGCGCATCGCGTTCGGTGAAGATGCCGGCCAGGCGCATCCCGCTGAGGACCATGATGGCGCCGACCCCGGCTTCGCGCATGGCGGCGGCGGCTTCGGCCACCGACATCGTCGCGCTGCCGGTGAGGATGCGCTGGTTATTGACGAGCTGGCTGATGGGTCTGTTGGGCATGATGGTCTCCTCGTTGTGCAGGGGGGTGAAAGCAGGACTGGCCCCCGGGTGTTCCGGATATGCGACCCGGCCGATCATGATCGCCGGCATATGTTGCCAACGCATGACGCACCACATGCGCGCCGCTACCGTCGCGCCGCCGGCGGAGAACCGTCCTGAGATGGCGATAGCGAAGGGCGTGCCATGCCGCGATTGGCGGCGCCGAAACCACCGCAATCCCCTGTTCATGCTGGTTTAAGTCCCGCGCGAGCGCGGTGGCGGCGAAGTCCGGGCTGCAATCCGGCACGCACCACAATGGCGTATACCTCCCGTGACCGCTCCTTCTTGGTGCGCTGCCGCTCGCGCCGACGACGGATCGCCAACGGCGATCCGTCGCCTATTTCTTCCTGCGCGCGGCGGTCTTGCGCGGCTTCGCGGCGGCCGCGCTTTCGGCTGGAGGGGCCGCCGGCACGTCGCCGAGTACGCCCTTGAGCGGGCAGATTTTGAAGGCCGGGCATTTCTTGCAGCCGGCGACGATGGCGATCGGGCAAATGGTCATGGCGGTTCCAGGGGAAGGTGCAAAGGGTGCCGCAGTATGCGGCCGGGCGACGGCGGGAAGTAGTCTGCGTCGCCTAAAGCCCGGGGCCGGCGGCACGCGGCATCAGCGCTGCGCCAGCGTGCTGCCGCCGCCAGGCGACGGCGCCCGCACCATGACCTGCGTCGCGCGCCGCCACAGCTTGAGCCACATCCCGTCCGGCGCTTCGTTGAACAGGACATCGGCATCGACCGGCAGCAGGTGCCAGTCGCCGCGATCGATCTCGCTTTCGAGCTGATACGGCGCCCAGCCGGCGAAGCCGCGGAAGACCCGCAGCCGGGTCGCCGGCGTCGGTGCCTCGAGCAGGTGCAGCAGGCTTTCCATGTCGCCGCTCAGAAACAGGCCTTTCGCCACGGTGATCGCTGCCCCCGGCGCCGTCTCGCCGCGCAGCATGAACACGATATCGCCTGGCGCCACCGGGCCGCCGTAGTGCAGGCGGTGCTGCCCCGCCTGCTTGAGCTCCGGAAAAATCCGGTCGAGACCGGCCTTGAGGGGGCGATTGACGATGACGCCGAGCGGCGAATTGCCGCGGCCGTGGCGCGTCACCAGCACGACGGACTGGCGAAAGCGCGGATCGGCCATGTCCTCGCTCGCAATCAGGAGCACGGATCGCTCGTCCGCCTCTTCGGCCGCAAACGACGGCACCGGCTGCAGGCCGGCGCACAGGGCGATCAGGAAGGCAAGACAGGCGCGGCGCATGGGAAAAGTATAGTCCGCGCTCCGGATGCCGCAGGCCCTGCGGCGGCACCGGGTCAGGTGGCCGACACCACCACGGGCACCGGCATGCCGCGCCGGTCGAGCAGCGCCAGCCAGCCGCGTATCACGCGGTAGAGCACCCACAGCCCGGTGCCGACCATGACCATGATGGCCGCCGGAATGCCGATCAGGGTCAGCATCAGCACCCCCGCCGCCAGCAGCCACAAGGCGGCGAACCAGAAGCTGCGCAACTGCCAGCGCCAGTGGCTTTCCAGCCAGGTGCCGCGCACCTTGTTGCGGGTAACGTAATTGAGGATCACGGCGATGATCGACGGCCAGCCGAAGACGAAGGCGCCGATGATGGTGGCGGAACTGAGTATCCCCGACGCCGCCGACAGGGCATGCAGGCCGTACATGACATGGCACCAGGCCCGGGGGCCGTCCAGGTCGCCATCGTCGTGCGCGGGAATCACTTCGGGTTCAGTCATCGATCCTCCTGCAGTCCCAGGTCTTTCCAGAGCAGGTCTACGCGCTGCTTCACGGCTTCGTCCATGACGATGGGACGCCCCCACTCGCGCGTCGTCTCGCCCGGCCACTTGTTGGTCGCATCGATGCCCATTTTGCTCCCCAGGCTGGCCACCGGTGAAGCGAAATCGAGGTAATCAATGGGCGTATTCTCGGCAATCAGGGTATCGCGCGCGGCATCGACGCGGGTGGTCAGCGCCCAGATCACCTCCGGCCAGGAACGCACATCGACGTCGTCGTCGGTAACGATGATGAACTTGGTGTACATGAACTGGCGCAGGAAGCTCCAGATGCCGAACATCACGCGCTTGGCGTGCCCCGGATACTGCTTTTTGATGCTGACCACGGCCATGCGGTAGGAGCAGCCTTCGGGCGGCAGGTAGAAATCCGCGATCTCGGGAAACTGCTTCTGCAACAGCGGGACGAAAACCTCGTTGAGCGCCAGGCCGAGCATGGCCGGCTCGTCGGGCGGCTTGCCGGTGTAGGTGCTGTGGTAGATCGCATCGCGCCGCAGCGTGATGCGCTCGACCGTGAATACGGGAAATTCGGCCACCTCGTTGTAATAGCCGGTGTGGTCGCCGAAGGGACCTTCGGCCGCGGTTTCACCCGGCGCGATGTAACCTTCGAGCACGATCTCGCTGGATGCCGGCACCTGCAGCTCGGAGCCGATGCACTTAACCACTTCGGTCTTGGCGCCGCGCAACAGGCCGGCGAACTGGTACTCCGACAGGGTATCGGGCACCGGCGTGACTGCCGCCAGTATCGTCGCCGGATCGGCGCCGATCACCACCGCCAACGGAAAGGGCTCGCCGGGATGGGCCGCGCAATGCTCGCGATAATCCAGCGCGCCGCCGCGATGCGCCAGCCAGCGCATGATCAGCTTGTTCGGCCCGAGCAATTGCTGGCGGTAGATGCCGAGGTTCTGCCGCGTCCTGGCCGGCCCGCGCGTGACGACCAAGCCCCAGGTGACCAGCGGCGCCGCGTCGCCCGGCCAGCAGGTTTGCAGCGGCAGGCGGCCGAGATCGACCTCCTTGCCCTGCCAGACGACGTCCTGGCAGGGGGCCGAGGAGACGACTTTCGGCGCCATGTTGAGCACCTGCTTCAGCACCGGCAGCTTGTCCCAGGCATCCTTCAAGCCTTTGGGCGGCTCGGGTTCCTTGAGCCAGGCCAGCAACTCGCCGACCTCGCGCAAACGGGTTTTCCAGTCGAGATCCGCGCTGGCTTCATCTTCGGCGGCGGCGATGCCCAGCGCCACCCGGCGCGGCGTGCCGAACAGGTTGGCCAGCACCGGCATCGCATGGCCCCTGGGCTTCTCGAACAGCAACGCCGGCCCGCCGGCACGCAGTACACGGTCGGCGATTTCGGTCATCTCCAGGCAGGGATCGACCTCGACGGCGATCCGCTTGAGTTCGCCGAGCGCTTCCAGTTGGCAGATAAAGTCACGCAGATCGGTGTATTTCATGGGCTCAGTTTAACCGCCGGGCGTATCACTGTCCCAACCACGGCCGCAGGTTGAGTTCGGCGACGATGCCGGCGAAAATCGCCGCGCCGAACCACTTGTTGTGGCGGAAGGCGGCGAAGCAGCCTTCGCGGCTGCGGTTGCGGATCAGCGTGTAGTGATAGCCGGCCACCGCGGCGGCCACCACCAGGCCGCCGAGATATGCTGCGCCGTAGCGCAGAGTCCAGCCAATCGCGGCCAGGATGCCGAGGGTGATGGCGTAGCAGAGCATCACCGCGAGGACATCGAAGCGGCCGAAGGTGATCGCCGCGGTGCGGATGCCGATCTTGAGGTCGTCCTCGCGGTCGACCATGGCGTACTCGGTGTCGTAGGCCA
>CAZGQB010000134.1:0-5906 GCA_964527055.1 uncultured Sulfuritalea sp. | reverse complement strand
TTCGGTTCGTGCTTGTCGTCGAACTTTATGCCGGTGGGTATGCCGCGCCCGTTGTCGGTGACCGAAATCGAGTTGTCGGTGTGGATGGTGATGACGATGTCGTCGCAATGGCCGGCGAGCGCTTCGTCGATGGCGTTGTCGACGACCTCGAATACCATGTGGTGCAGGCCGGTGCCATCGGACGTATCGCCGATGTACATGCCCGGGCGCTTTCTTACTGCTTCCAGACCCTCAAGTTGTTGAATGCTCGATTCGTCGTAGGCCGGTACCGTGTTGCTCTCTGTCATTGGGTTCTTTTCCCGGTTCGCGTCAAATGCGCATCGGCATGACGACGTACTTGAAGGTTTCGTTGCCGGGCAGCACGAAAAGTGCGCTTGAATTGGCATCGGCGAGGTGCAGCTCTATCGTTTCGTTGCCGACGTTGTTCAGGACGTCGAGCAGGTAGGTGACGTTGAAGCCGACATCCAGCGCTTCGCCGCCGTAGTCGACTTCGATTTCTTCCTGGGCCTCTTCCTGCTCGGCGTTGCTGGAAATGATCTTGAGGCTGCCGGCGCCGAGGACCAAGCGCACGCCGCGGAATTTTTCGTTGGTCAGGATTGCGGCACGCAGCAGGGAATGGAGCAACGTATTACGGGACAGCTTGATCAGCTTGCTGTGGTGCTGTGGGATGACTCGCTCATAATCCGGAAACTTGCCGTCGATCAGTTTCGAGACCAGTTCGATGCCGCCGAAACTAAAACGCGCCTGGGTCGGCGTCAGGGTGATTTCCAGCGGATCATCGTTGTCGGCAAGTTGCCGCGAGAGTTCCAGCACCGTTTTGCGCGGCAGGATGACTTCGATCGGCGCCGGCGCCTCGGCCAACTGCTCCGCTGCATACGCCAGGCGATGACCATCGGTGGCGACCATACGCAATTCACTACCCTTGGCAACCAGCAACAGGCCGTTGAGGTAATAGCGAATATCCTGCTGCGCCATGGCGTACTGAACCAGGCCTAGCAGGCGCTTCATCTGTTTCTGGGTTATCAGCAAGCGGGTGGGTTGGCCGTCCGCTGCGCTCATGCGCGGAAAATCTTCGGCCGGCAAGGTCTGCAGGTTGAAGCGGCTTTTACCTGCCTTGAGCTGCAAACGCTTTTCTTCGAGTGCCAGGCTTACTTCCGCCGACTCCGGCAGGGAACGCAAGATATCCTGAAGTTTGCGTGCGCCGACCGTCATTGCCGCTTTTTCCGGGCCTATCGTCGGTGTCCGCGTCGTAATCTGGATCTCGATGTCCGTCGCCAACAGGGTGAGTTTCTCACCGTCCTTTTCCATCAGTACATTTGAAAGGATGGGTAGCGTATGGCGCTTTTCGACAATACCGCATACCGACTGTAAAGGCGAAAGCAATTGATCGCGTGGACCTTTAAATAGGATCATATATAAATCTCTTAAGATTATTAAGGGAGGCCATTTCCTGTGGATAAGCGATATTTTTACATTAAATACAGTTAATTGTAACGTGGATAAGCGTGGTAAAAACTGCTTGTTCGGAGTGTGGAAGATTGTGGATAATTTCGGTCGGACTTCTCTGAGGCAGATTTATCCACAAACTCCCACGGTTTTCTTGGATGAAGCAATCACAGCCTAGCCTTTGATGGTCTGCATCAGGATATGCAGATCGTTGTTGAGTCGGGTGTCCTTTCCGCGCAGGTCGATGATGGTGCGACAGGCGTGCATCACGGTGGTGTGATCGCGACCGCCGAAGGCTTCGCCAATTTCGGGCAGGCTGTGCGTGGTGAGTTCCCTGGTGAGCCACATGGCGATTTGGCGCGGACGGGCAATGGCGCGGGTACGCTTCTGCGAGTACATGTCGGCTACTTTTATCTTGTAATAGTCGGATACGGTTTTCTGCACGAGTTCCAGGGATATTTGCCGGTTGGTGGCGCCGATGATGTCGCGCAGGGCCTCCTTGGCGACTTCAAGATTGATTTCGCGACCATGAAATCGTGCGTAGGCGACGACGCGGTTAAGTGCGCCTTCAAGTTCCCTTACGTTGGAGCGAAGATTCTTTGCGATAAGGAATGAAACCTCGTCCGAGATGCTGATCCGCTCCGCTTCGGCCTTTTTCTTGAGAATTGCGATGCGCATTTCCAGTTCCGGGGGTTCGATGGCGACGGTAAGCCCCCAGTCGAAGCGCGATACCAGGCGCTCTTCGAGTCCCTGAACGTCTTTCGGGTAGGTATCGCAGGTGATGATGATCTGCTTTTTTGCTTCGATCAAGGCGTTGAAGGCGTAGAAAAACTCTTCCTGGGTTCGATCCTTGCGATTGAAGAACTGGATGTCGTCGATCAGGAGTAGGTCGAGCGACCGGTAGTAACGCTTGAAAGCGTCGCGGGTATTTTGCTGGAATGCCCGGACCACATCGGAGAAATAATCTTCGGCATGTACATAGCGGATTTCCAGGTCCGGATTGGCACTGTAGATGGAGTTGCCAATCGCATGGATCAGGTGCGTCTTGCCAAGGCCCACGCCACCGTAGATGAATAGCGGGTTGTAGGAAACGCCGGGGTTCATCGCCACCTGGAGCGCCGCCGCGCGGGCCAGGTCATTGGCACGCCCGGTGACCAGGGTATCGAAGCTGAAATCGGGGTTCAATCTGGTTTTTTCGTATTCCGGATCGGCGGATCGGGGCGGGCTTGCAATCCGGACGGGTGTGCTTGAGGACTGTTCTTCGAGTGCTTCCGTGGCAGCCGGGATATTCGGGGCTGTGTCGCTGACGGTCAGGGTAATGCTGATCGGGGTGGAAAAAAATTCGCGTCCCAGGGTTTCGATCTGGGCCAGATAGCGTTCGCGCACCCATTGCATGACGAAGCGGTTGGGTGCAAGCAGGCAAAAATGGCCCGGCCCGGAATCGCCATCCACCAGCTGCAGGCCCTTGATCCAGGTATTGAACTGCTGCGCAGGAAGCTCCTGCTCAAGGCGGCTAAGACAGGCTGACCAGAATTCGCTCATGACAATTGGAAGGTTTCGAGACCGGGGCGGCGGTATTGTTTGTGTGCCGGTTGTATTGCCGCCGACTCGCGTCGGGTCAAGGAGCCATTCTAGCGGTTTCAGGAGGAGTTATCCACAGCCGTCGCGACCGCTGCGCTTGACAAAACAGCCGTAAAACGTTGTAATCCGCCGCTTTTGTTCATTTAAGGGATATTGCCATGAAACGCACCTACCAGCCTTCGGTTGTGCGCCGCAAACGCACCCACGGCTTCCTCGTGCGCATGCGTACCCGCGGTGGTCGTGCTGTGATCCGTGCGCGTCGTGCCAAGGGTCGCCATCGTCTCGCGGTCTGAGCGGCGGGCTTCGTTTCGCCCTGACCAGCGTTTGCACCGGCCGGAGGAGTTTGCGGCCGTCATGGCGGCGCGGCGGGTGGTGCGGGGCACGTGTTTCGACCTTCATTATTGTCCAGCCCCCGCGGCCGGCACGGTGCGGATCGGTTTGATCGTACCCAAACGTCTGGCGCGTGCAGCAAGCTTGCGCAATGCCATCAAGCGCCAGGGTCGGGAAGCTTTCCGCAAACTTGCGCCTGCGCTCCGGCCATGCGATCTGGTGTTCCGCCTCAAGCAGGCCTTGCCGGGCATTCGGGCCGGGGACGGTGAACGGCGCAGAATCTGGCGCGCGGAGATGGAAACCCTGTTGGGGCGGGTCCGGACATGATCGGGTTGAAAACCTTGCTGGTTCAGCCTCTGCTGTGGCTGATTCGCGGCTATCAGATGGCGATCGCCCCCATGCTGGGACCCCGTTGCCGGTTTTACCCGAGTTGCTCGGAGTATTCCATGGAATCGCTGCGCCGCCATGGCCTGCTGCGCGGGTTGTGGCTGACCGTGCGCCGGCTAGGACGTTGTCATCCATGGCATCCGGGCGGTTGCGACCCTGTTCCCTGATTCTTTGATCTGAACCACTGCCGAGACAGTAATGGATAACCGACGATTGATCCTGCTAATGGTGTTCAGTTTCTCGCTGATCATGCTCTGGGACGGCTGGCAGCGGCAAAACCAGCCGAAGGTAGCGCCAGCGGCCAGTTCCGCGCCGGCAGCCGGTGTCGCTTCGGGCGCGGTACCGACACCTACCCTGCCGGCGGCGGCTCCGACCGCGGGGCCGGTGGCTGCACCGGGAGCCGTTCCGGGAGCCGCCGCCACGATAGCGCCGGGTGCGGCGAAGGCCAGAATCCGTACCGATCTGTATGTGGTTGAAATCTCCTCGCTGGGCGGCGACATCACGCGACTCGAGCTGGTCCGCCATCCCGAGACCGGGGACAAGTCGAAGAATTTCGTGTTGTTCGACAATGGCGGCAAGCATATTTACCTTGCCCAGTCCGGGGTGATCGGGGATGGCTTGCCGAACCACAAGACGGAGTGGAAGCTGGCCTCCGGCGAACATGTGCTGAAGGACGGCGAGCAGAAGCTCGAGCTGCGCCTGGAAGCGAACACCGCTGCCGGCCCCAAGGTGGCAAAGACCTATGTCTTCCAGCGCGGCAGCTACCAGATCGAGCTCAGGCATGAGGGAGTGACCCCGGGTGCCCACGCCTATTACCAGATCACCCGCGACGGCAAGCCGGCCGAGGGCCAGGACAACTCGATGATGATGGGGGTGGTTACCTTCACCGGCCCCGCGGTTTTCACCGACGCCGAAAAGTTCCAGAAGGTCGAGTTCGCCGACATCCAGAAGAACAAGGCCAAATTCGCGCAGAAGGCCGACAACGGCTGGCTGGCGATGGTCCAGCATTACTTCGTCGCGGCCTGGCTGCCGGCAGCCGGCACGCAACGAGAATATTTCATGCGCAAGGTAGGGGAAGACCTGTACTCGGCCGGCGTGATCCTTCCGGTCGGTGCCGACGGCAAGAGCACGATATCGCTGTATGCCGGGCCGCAGGAGCAGGACAAGCTGGAAAAGATCGCTCCCGGACTCGACCTGGTGGTCGATTACGGATGGCTCACGGTCATCGCGGCGCCGCTGTTCTGGGTGCTCGGCGCGATTTACAAGCTGGTCGGCAACTGGGGCTGGGCGATCATCGGCCTCACCATGCTGCTCAAGGGAATTTTCTTTCCGCTGTCGGCCGCAAGCTACAAGTCGATGGCCAAGATGCGCGTGCTGACGCCCAAGTTGATGAAACTTAAGGAAACCTACGGCGACGACAAGCAGCGCCTGAACCAGGAAATGATGGCGCTGTACAAGAAGGAGAAGGTCAATCCGTTGGGGGGCTGCCTGCCGGTGCTGGTGCAGATCCCGGTCTTCATCGCGCTCTACTGGGTGCTGCTGGGCACGGTCGAAATGCGCAACGCGCCCTGGCTGGGCTGGATCACCGACCTTTCGGTCAAGGATCCTTACTACGTGCTGCCGTTGATCATGGGCGCCACGATGTTCATCCAGACCAAGCTCAATCCGACGCCGCCCGACCCCATTCAGGCCAAGGTGATGCTTTACATGCCGATCATGTTTACCGTGATGTTCCTCTGGTTCCCGGCCGGCCTGGTGCTCTACTGGACGGTGAACAACATCCTCTCGATCGCGCAGCAATGGCAGATCACGCGCATGGTCGAGGCGGGGGAGAAGAAGTAGTCGCGCTCCCGGTCGCGGGCGACCGGGGCAATCATCGGCGCCTGTCGCGCTGAACCAGGAGGCCGGATGGGACAGCCGCGCACCGGAATCATCGCCGCCATCGCCACGGCTTCCGGCCGCGGCGGCATCGGCGTGGTACGCGTTTCCGGCCCCGGACT
Source organism: uncultured Sulfuritalea sp. (assembly GCA_964527055.1). Lineage (GTDB taxonomy): Bacteria > Pseudomonadota > Gammaproteobacteria > Burkholderiales > Rhodocyclaceae > Sulfuritalea. Next base: position 162 of record CAZGQB010000134.1, on the reverse strand, counting down.
GCTGCCCTTTGCCGAGGTGCTGGGCGGCCGCCGCCCCGAGCCGCGCCATGCGACGCTGTGTACTTTTCGCGAGGCCGACGGCAGCGCCATCGACCAGGGCATCCTGCTGTATTTTCCGGCGCCACATTCCTTTACCGGTGAAGATGTACTCGAACTGCAGGG
>CAZGQB010000133.1:0-5956 GCA_964527055.1 uncultured Sulfuritalea sp. | reverse complement strand
CGATCACCGGGGTCCGGTCGTTGCGCTGGCGCAGTTCGCGCAGGACGGCGATGCCATCCTTCTTCGGCAGGCCGAGGTCGAGGACGCAGGCATCGTAATCGTGGTCGCCCAGGGCGCGCAGGGCCATCTCGCCGTCGCGGACCCAGTCGACGGCATAGCTGGCCAGTGCCAGTCCGGCGCGTATGCCGTCGCCGAGCAGCTTGTCGTCTTCAACCAGCAGGATTCTCAATTATGTGTACACACCCTATCGCGACGCCACGGCAATTTGCTTCAACAGGGCCTGGATCTCCTGGCGCCGCCCCTGGTCCGCCAGTTCGCGTCCCGGACGGGGTGCTGCCTTGAGCGCCTTTTCCAGGTAGCCGCGGCCTTCGGCGACGCGCTCCTGGTCGATCAGGAACTCGCCGTAGAAGAAGTTCGGGTCGATCCCGTCCGGATTGGCATTCAGGGATTTGAGGAAAAGCTCCTCGGCTTTCTTCTTGTCGCCGAAGCCCAGCGGCCAGCCGGGAACCTTGGCGTAAAGCGCGGCGAGGCTGGTGTAAGCCGAGCCGTTGAGCGCCTTCTCGTCGAGCTTCAAACTTTCTTCAAGCACTTTTTTGGCATCCTTGGCCAGCGACAGGCCGCTCAGACCGCCGCGTGCGCCGGCTTCGCTGGAGACCACGATGCCCTCCCAGATCAACGCGGGGGGGAAGTTCGGGTTGGTGGCGCTGATCTGGCGGACTTTTTCCGACAACTCATTATAGAGGTCGGCCTGTTGCTTGGCGGGAGCCCGGTACTTGATTTCCGCCCAGCGATCCTGGATCGGGCGGATCAGATCATCGCTGGGCGCGGCCATGGCGGCCGCACTGAAGAGCAGAAAAACGGAGAGCAGGTGGCGTTTCAGGTTCGACATGGGATTTCCTTTCCAAAAGTCATTGATTGACGGCATGGTGCTTGATGGTGGCGAGCTTTCCGCTCAGGCCGCGATCGATCAGCGACGGCGCTGCGCCATTGATCCAGGCGAACAGGCGCTCCGGAAAGCCGAGGTGGCTTTCGGCGGACTTGTTCCGAAGCTTCTCGACGATCTGCGCCGCCACGCTGGCCGGCGAGTCGCTGGCGTTCTTCAGTGCGGCGTTCAGGCGGTTGACCGCGGCCGAGTTGAGCGGCGTATCGATCGCACGCGGCGCGATGTGGATCACTCGCACCGACGAGTCGGCCAGTTCGCGGCGCAAGGCCTGCGAAAAGCCGCGCAGTCCGGCCTTGGCCGAGGAATAGGCGGCAAAGCCGGCGAAGGGAATGCTGCCGAAGGTGGAGCCGATATTCACCACCGCCGCTTCGGGTTGGGCCTTGAGCCAGGGCAGCAGCGCGTGGGTGAGCCGGATCGGTACCACGAGGTTGGTCGCCAGGACCTGTTCGACCTCGGTCCAGTCCTGGCTTTCCAGCAGGCCGAAACCGCCCACGCCGGCGTTGTTGATCAACATGTTGGCATTGAAGCGGCGGGCCGCCGCTGCGGCAGCGGCAATTCCCTCCGTGGTGGCGAGGTCGGCTTGCAGGCGGACGCATTCGGCGCCGGCGACGAGGGGGATCGCGGCCAGCTTGTCCGCATTGCGGCCGGTCAGCAGCAGCGCCGCGCCGGCGGCCGACAGTTGGCCGGCCAGGGCTTCGCCGAGGCCCCCGGTGGCGCCGGTGAGCAGGATGCGGGTTTGGTTCAGTTGCATGGCGTGGCTCCCGTTTGCGTTCCCGTTGGCAGCGCGCGAAACACGTCGCCGTAGAGTTTGAAGAAGACCCGCGCGCAGTGGATGACCTCGGCCTGGTCGTCGGGCGTCATCTTCTCCAGCAGGCGGGCGAGGTGTTGGGTGTGTTCCTGGTCCAGCGTGCCGTGCGAGCGCAGGTAGGAGAAGGCCCGGTCGGGAAGTTGCAGCGCCTGCTGGATCTTGTCGGCGGCGGTCAGGGCCAGCGCGACGCTGGTGCCTTCGAGGACGAAGACCATGCCGAAAAATCCGGCCGGATTGCGCCGGTTGATCAGGTCGTAGGCATAGGCCACCATGACTTCGGCCGGCAGTTCGGGCTGGCTGCCCCGCACCGCGCCGGCATCGCCGCCGGCGGCGGCAATGTCGTTGAGGATCCATTCCTCGTGACCGATTTCCTCGTCGATGTATTCGGCCACCGCCCCGCGCATCCAGGCCAGGCGTTCCGGCAGGCGGCCGCCCAGGCTCATCAGCAGGGGCGTGGTGTGGCGCACGTGATGGTAGGCCTGCGCCAGAAAGGCCAGGTAGCTGTCGCGCGTGACGCGGCCCTGCAGGCAGTCGGCGATGATCGGCGCGGCCAGCAGTTCGGCCCGCGATTCTTCGGTGGCGGTTATCAGTTGCTCATAAAACGGCATTGCGGCATTCCTCGTTGGCGTGAAGTGCGGTGATGGCGGCGGCATAGCGTTCGGCGACACGATCGCGGACCGGTCGTCCGTTGCCGGTGGCCAGGCCGTTGGCGGCGGTGAAGGCTTCGCCGGGAATCCAGTGGGCGATGCGCGCGTAGTCGGGCAGGGTTTCGTTGGCGCCCTTGACCGCCAGATCGATCGCGCTCGGCGACACGCCGGGCATCGGCACCAGGATGGCGCTCAATGCCGGCTGCCCGTCACCGACGACGACCGCCTGGAGGATGCGCGGATCGGCCAGCAGCGCGGCTTCCGGCCATTCCGGCGAGATGTTGCGGCCCCAGGAGGTGATCAGCAGGTTCTTGCGCCGTCCGGCGAGATGCAGGTGCCCCTGCGCATCGATTTCGCCGAGATCGCCGGTGGCAAACTCCTCGCTTTCGTCTGCGGCCGAACCGAGATAGCCGAGGAAGGCGCGGGTGCCGACGATGACTTCCCCAGAACGGATGGCAATCCGAGCGTGTCGCAGCGGGCGTCCGACATCGTCCGCATCGTCGCCCGGCCGGTTCAGGGTCAGCACCGAGCCCCCCTCGGTCAGGCCATAGCCCTGATAGGCCGGAATGCCAAGCTGGCGCGCTTCCTCCATCAGGTCGGATGCCACGCGGGCGCCGCCGACCGCGACGAAGCTGAGTGCGACGGACGGGCGACGGCCGGAAGCATTCAGGAACGCCGTCCAGGCCTTGAGCAGTTCAGGAACCAGGATAATGCTGTTCGCATTGGCCTGGTGGACTGCCGCATCGAGGGCGCCCGGATCGAAACCGGCCATGCCGCGCCAGCCCAGCTCATGCAGCGGCGGCAGGTGCACCGCCATGCCGCGCAGCAGCGGGGCATAGATGCCGGCCACGTTTTCCAGCAGCAGCGCCAGGGGCAGCACGGCCAGATGATGGCGCAAGGGGAGGTCGGACAGCCGCTCACGCACTGCGAGTGCGGTGTCGATCAGGCCGTCACCGTCGAGGCAGACTCCCTTGGGCGCGCCGGTGCTGCCCGAGGTGAAGGAAATCTTGGCGGTTCCCGCCGGCAGCGCGACCGGCTCGACGACGCGCTGCATCCAGGTCAGCCCCTGCCAGTGGCCGATGATGGCGAACCCGAGGTCGAGCGCGCCGATGCGTTCCGGCTGGTCGGTCAGGATCACGTCGGTGGCGGTTTCCTCGAGCGCATGGCGCAGTTGCGCGGTGCTGAAAAAGCCTGGCAAGGGAAGATGCACGACGCCGGCCTCATGCGCGGCGAGATCGGCCAGCACCCAGGCCGCGGAGTTGTCGGCCAGGACGCCGAGCACACGACACGTGGCGAGGCGTTCTTTCAGGCTGAGCAGTTCGCCGCGGATCTCGGCGGCATGCCATTGGCGTGCACCGGAGATCAATAGCGCCTGGTTCGGGTCGGCTGCCGCGAGTTCGGCCAGCCAGGAAAAACGGGTCATGGAGTTTCCCAAATCAGAATCCGATCGCACTGCGTGCATCCCGCAGCCGGACCGCCGCCAGCGAGGCGCCGACTTTGGCCAGTTCGACCGGACCGTAGCGATCGCGCATGTTGCAGGAGTCGCACAGTTCGGCGATCGCCGGCATGCCGTGGCGGCGGGCCAGGACATCATGGATGCCGTGGGTGGCCACATGCCCGATGGCGTGCTTGTGGCCGATGTCGTTGTAGCAATACAGGTACTCGCCGGTGGACGACACAAACACATCGATGTTGCGCGGGATGCACTTGAAGCTGTTGCTGCGCCATTGCCGCAGGACTTCGACTGCGCTTGGAATGAAGGGAATTTCCTGCGACTGGAGGCCGTGCTCCCTGATCAGCGCGCGCAGCTTGCGGGTCGCCAGCTGGTGCTCGGTCAGACTGCCGCCGCGGTTGTAAAGCGTCGGCGACATGGTCAGCAACTCGACACCTTCCGCACGCAGCCAGCCGATGGTGTCGGGCAGGCCGGGCAGGCATTCCGGCATCGGGGTCAGGCTGATGCCGAGAGACGTATGCTTGAGCAGCTTCCTTGCCGCCTTGATATTGGCCATCACCCGCGCCTGGTCCAGGTTGGCGTGGACCTTGCCGTAGACATCCGGGTCGATGCTGGAGAAGGAAATCAGCAGCAGGCCGAGCGCGCCGTCGAGATGGCGGAGCTTGTCCTCGTCGAGCAGGTGGCCGTTGCTCACCATGTCGAAACGCGCCGGGTGGCGGCGCACGTCGTCAACCATGTCGAAGAAGCGCGGGTGGGTGGTCGGCTCGCCGTAGCCGGCGATGACGACGCGCATCACCTCATCCGGCGCGATCCGCGCCAGCGTCTGCTGCCAGGTTTCGCTGTCCATGATGTGCGGATGCTCGATCATTTCGCGCGGGCACATCGCGCAGAGGGCGTTGCACTTGCTGGTCCATTCGACGTTGACGGTGGTCCGGTAATTGATGCTCATGGAATTCCATTCAATTGGCGGGAGCGGCCTGGGGAACCGATTGCGGAACCAGCCGGGGAACGTGTTGGGCACAATTCGGCACCACCTGCTCGACATCGACGCGCACCACCCGCGGGCTGCCGGGAAACAGGGCCAGCAGCGGGCCGGCGTCGAGCACCGCGGCGCGGCCGTTGACCCGCAGGCGCGAACCGTCGCTGAAATCGATGAACAGGCAGCCGACATGCGGATTCATCAGGATGTTGCCCAGGCTCATGAAGGCGCCGTTGCCGTCGAAATCAGGGAAGGCAAACGTCTTTTCGTCGAGGATGCGGATCAGCCGGGGGCCGCCGCCCTTGAAGGAGCAGTCGCAGTGCCCGTCGGGCGAACTGGTGGCGAGGAAGAAGAAGGGGGCGCCCTCGATCCGGGCATGCAGTTCGGGCGGTATGCGATCCCACAGCAAGCGTCGGCGGCGGGCGTCGTCCCACAGAGATTCGGTTTGCCAGCGCTGCTGCAGGGCCGTTTCACCGGGATTGAACGTGGCTGAATCCCTGGTTTCAGGCAAGGAAAATTCAGCCACGGGGGTTGGCTTTTCCCAGCGCCAGACGGATCCGGCCGGCGACCACGACCGGATGAGTTGCGTAGTAGCTGCCCCACGCGCCGGCATCTGCGCCGAGCCGGTCGGGGTCGGCCGCGGCAAGGGCCAGCGGCGGCAGGCCGAGCCGGCGCAACATGCCGATCAGTTCGCTGGTAGCGGTAAACACCACCCATTCGAAGCCGAGCCGGTCGAGGTGGGCGGCCAGGGTGAGGATGACTTCGATGCCACCGCCGCGGACTTCTGCGGCGAGGTTGCCGACTTCGACAATGCTCTGGCGCTCGACCGCCCTGCCGGCCAGCCGCGACACGGAGGATTCGATGGGCGCATCGAGGTAATTCTCAAGGAAGAGCTTCTCGGTTCCGGCGCAACGCCAGCCGGCCACCGCCGCGATGCGTTCGTCCTTTTCCAGCAGCATCAGGTTCGGCGCGAAGCTGGTCAGCTCGGCGTCATAGTGACGCTGGAAGATGTCGGAAATGAAGGCTTCGGCGCGGGCGCGGTGGGGGGAACCGACGACGGTGTGCCGGACCGTCATCCCGCGCTTGCGGGCCTGGAAATTACTCTGAATGGCGCTCAGCATGGCTG
>CAZGQB010000132.1:0-5977 GCA_964527055.1 uncultured Sulfuritalea sp. | reverse complement strand
AAAGCTCTACGCCGCGGGCGCCGCGGAAGTGGTGCCGGAAGCGCTCGAATCGAGCGTGATGCTCGCCACCCATGCCCTGGCCCTGTCCGGCATCCCGATGCACAAGGTGATCAAGCGCCTGCGCGAGATGCGCGAGAAACATTACTCGCTGCTGCGCGGCTTCTTCCACGGCGCCACCGATGCCGGCGCCCACCTGGCCGATGCCGACCAGCCGCGCCTGCATGCCGTGACGCTGACGCCCGGCGCCGCGGCGATCGGGCGCCACGTCGCCGACATCGATCCGGGAAAAGTCGGCGCCGGCGTCACGGCGATCCGCCGCCGTTCGCAGCGTGCGCTCAAGCTCGCTCCCGACCTGGAGCTGTTTGAGGGTGACGTCGTGGTGCTGATCGGCACCGCCGCGGCGGTGACGGCCGGAGAGGAGTTGCTGCTGCGCGGCCGCGGCAAATAAAAAGCCCGCCGAAGCGGGCCAGGCGCTGCAGTTGCCGCGGGGGGTTCAGAGACCCATGCAGACGATGTAGGACGCCGAGTCATTGACCGCCGCAAGCCCCATTCCGACTGCGCCGCGGACGTGGTTGGAATTCACCACGCGCAAGGAACCGCTTCCGGGTTCGCCATCGTCGATGGTGGCGTCGAGCTGCTTGGCGTATTTGCCGAGGATGCCGCTGGAACACATCAGGTAGGTCGGCGTCATGTAGGTGGGGGGCACGGTCGCGGTCACGGCGCCCGTCGCGGCGGTGATCGTGCCGTTCTGGATATACGGACCGCCGGTGGCCGCCGCGCCGCTTTCGATGCCCATGCGACCGCCGTCGGCGTTGGTCGGGTAGTAGTTGGGATCAGCAGTCGCCGTCGGGCCCGCGGCCAGCCCGGCCAATCGCGCGTGTTGCCAGAACAGGGTCGTTTCGTCGGTCGCCGTGACCGTATTCCAGGTGCCATCGATCACGCCATTGCCGGTGCAGGTTGCGCCTCCGGTCGGGTTGGTGCATGCAACAGGGGTCAAGCCCCCGGAGGTGATCGGAGTCGTCGCCAGGGTGGCGGTAGCACCTATTGCCGCCACTACCGTGTGATGATCACCCGGCAGGGCCTTGAACTTGTCCTGGTAGCCATAGATGAACAGCGGAATGTTGCGGAAGTCGGTCGCCATGTTCTTCACCTTGGCGCTGTTGATCAGTTCCTGGCCCTTGAGCACGCCGCCCAGCAGCAGGCCGATGATGACCAGCACGATGGCGATTTCAATGAGCGTAAAACCGGATTGTTTGCTCTTCATGATCGTCTCCCCTTTGGGGTGGTTGTTTGGTGGCAGGTTTTAAGCATAAGCCATGCCAGTTATAAATATACATTATAATCAGATAGATAGAAGTTAAATTTAGTTCATACTTGAATCTCATCTGTCGAGTTACCGACAGGTCTGTCCGCAAATCATCAGCCTTTCGGGTGGCGGGGGTGGCTACAATCGGGCATCCGTTCCCTGCGGCGCACCGGCCAAACTTTCCTCCGTGGCAATTTTTCAGCTTTCTCCGACGATCGCTTCGCGGCTGATAGCCGTTCGGCACGGTTTGCTGGTAACGATGCTGGCGGCGCTTTATCTGGTCCTTTGGCTGGGGCCGCACACCATGCCCGGCAAGGGGCTGTTTTTCGTTCATGTCGGCCTTTTCATGCTTTGGCAGCCGTTCGTACAGGGCGAACGGCGCTTGTCGTGGTCGACCTTGCTGGGATTGTCCGGATTCGTCCTGCTCGCGGGCGCGTTTCTGCAAGGCTGGATGCTGGTCTTCTGGATCATGGTGCTGGCCGGCATAGTCGGCGGCAAGGTGCTGCTGTTCGGTACTCGCGCGTCCCGCCTGTTTTACCTGTTGGCCCTGGCGTTCCTGGTCATGGCGCTGCTGCTGCTTGCGGCGCCGATGGCCGTGGCGCAGGCCAGGCCGCCGCAGGCGATCCTCTGGCTCGGGCAGGCCGCCTTGCCGCTGATCCTCCTGGCAATGGCCCTGCTGCCGACCACCAAGGAAGCAGAGGCAACCCATGAAGTGGTCGACTTCGTCTACAGCCTGTTCATCTTCCTGCTGCTGGCGGTACTGATGCTGGGCAGCCTGGCCGCCATGCTGCTGCTCGGCAGCGGCTATGTCGAAGCCCTGCTGCAAACCCTGCTGGTCACCGGGGCGGTGCTGCTGCTGCTGGGGCTGGCCGCGAATCCGCGCACGGGCATCTCCGGCATCGGAGGACTGATCTCGCGTTACCTGCTGTCGATCGGACTGCCGGTCGAGCGATGGCTGGAGGCGCTGGCCAATCTGGCCGTGCGCGAGGAGGATCCGAAGATTTTCATCGAACAGGCTTGCGCCGAGATCGCCCAGAGCCTGCCTTGGGTCAAGGGCGGGGAATGGTCGACCGGAAGCAGCATGGGGCGCTTCGGCGTCACCGAGGGAAGGCGTCTGGAGTTCAGCCAGGGCGACATGGTTCTGGTGCTGTATACCCAGCACGTCCTGTCGCCAACTCTGATATGGCACTACAACCTGCTGGCGCAGTTGCTGGCGCAGTTCCACGCCGACAAGGTGCGCGCTCTCGCCCTGAAGCAGTTGTCTTACATGCAGGCAATCCACGAGACCGGAGCGCGGCTTACCCATGACGTCAAGAACCTGCTGCAGTCGCTGAATGCCCTCTGCTCGGCGGGGACCGAACGGGGCGCCGAGTCGTCGCCGGAGTATCTGTCCCTGTTACGGCGACAGTTGCCGGCGATCAGCGAGCGGCTCGCCGACACCCTGGCCAAACTCAATGCGCCGCAAGGCTTCGACGAGGTGCATCGGGTACCGGCTGCCGATTGGTGGCAGGACCAGCGCCGGCGCATGGTCGCGCTGCAGTGGATCCGCTTCAGGGGGCAAGCGATCCCCGGCGGGGACGTGCCGGCCGAGGTTTTTGACGGCGTCATCGACAACCTGGTTCGCAACCTGGTCGATAAGCACCTGCTGGAGCCGGAACTGCGGGTGGTTGTTGAATTGAAGCGCAGCGATGGCGGCTTCGAACTGACCGTCTGCGACGACGGGTCGGCCATGCCGGATCCGGTAGCGTCCAGGTTGTTCCTCGGACCGGTATCCTCCGAAAGTGGCTACGGGATCGGTCTCTACCACGCCGCACGTTACGCGGCGGCGGCGGGTTATCGGCTGGAATTGGCCGAGAACCGCGACGGCCGGGTCTGCTTCCGGCTGGCGCCGGCGTCTTAAGTTTCGTCCCCGCCGGAGCCGGCGGCCGCGTCCTTGCGGCCGATCAGGCGATACACCGTCATGTTGCCCTTGCCCTTGAGGTAGATGGTCTGCGGCTCGTGGAATTCGAACTGCGGCGCCAGGCGGTGGTAGGTCGTGGTGTCGCACTGGATCATGCCGGGGACGCCTTCCGCGGTGATGCGACTGGCGATGTTGACGGTATCGCCCCAGAGATCGTAGATGAACTTCTTCTTGCCCAGCACCCCGGCGACGATCGGGCCGGTGCCGATGCCGATGCGGACTTCCAGGTGCGAGGCGTTGACCGAAAAGTCGCGGCGCAGCAGGTCGCGCATGGCAATCGCCATGTCGGCGATGGCGGCCGAATAGTCGTCGATGTCTTCGTTGAGGCCGCCGGCGACCATGTAGGCGTCGCCGATGGTCTTGATCTTCTCCAGGCCGTGCTGTTCCGCCAGTTCGTCGAAGGCGGAGAAGATCCGGTTCAGCATCGCGAAAACCTGGGAAGGCGACATGTTGGCCGCCACCTGGGTGAAGTTCACGATGTCGGCGAACATCACCGTGACGTCGGCAAAGCCGTCGGCGATGGTCTTGTCGGAATTCTTCAGCCGGTCCGCGATGGGTGCCGGAAGGATGTTGAGCAGCAGCTTTTCGGAACGCTCCTGCTCGGCCAGGATCTGCTTGTGGGCTTCTTCGAGGTGCTTCTGCGCCTTGCGCTTTTCGGCGATCGAAAGGCGCAGCAGCATGTAGATGATGGTCGCCACCGATATGAAGTTGAGGGTGAAAAAGACCAGCGTGGTGCGCGTCGGCACGCTGGTTTTCTGTGCGACCACGGAGAAATCGACCAGGTATAAATCGACCACGCCCGACACGGCGGTGAGCACGCACCAGGCAATGAACCAGCCGACCGATTGATTCACGCCGATGCAAAGAAGTGCGCCGACAGGGGCAAGCAGTGCCCAGAGCAGCACGCCGCTGGTGGAAATGATGGTGCCGCCGCTCCATTGCGCAATGAAGGGCAGGAACAGGAACAGGCCGAGCTGGCTGATGCGGAAAAACTCGAAATTCCGCGACACCATGTAGAGCAGCATGTTGCCGGCCAGCAGGAGCTGGAAGGCAAAGGGTGCGGTGAACGAGAACTGTGGACCGAGTATCGAGTAGATGGCCACCCAGAGGATGATGCCGACGCTCGCCAGTCCGGTGGCAAGCATCAGCAGGGACTTGTTCAGGCGCAGCTCTTCGCTGTCGCCCGCTTCGATGCCGGCGTTCTGCAGCCTGCTCCAGAAACCGGACGGCGCGCTGACTGATTCGGGAGCTGTCATGAAGCAAATTCGTGCTGGATGGTCGGCGACCAATTGGTTCGCATAACGGAAGTGTCGCGGAATCGGCAGTAATGGTCAAGAATGGTCATCGCTGTTGCGCATGCCTCGCAGCAGCGGCAACAGCACTTCCTTGCCCGCCGGCGGAATTTGGTGTTGAATGCCGGCCCATGGCCGAGGCGAAGAAATACGAAATTTCGGTTGCGGTGGCGACCCACTATATCGCGGAGCAGTCCGATCCGGCGATCAATCGCCATGTCTTCGGCTACACCGTGACCCTGAGCAACACCGGCACCGTGCCGGCACAGCTGATTTCGCGGCACTGGATCATCACCGATGCCGAGGGCCACGTGCAGGAGGTGCGGGGCCTCGGCGTGGTGGGCCACCAGCCGCTGCTGGCGCCCGGGCAGAGCTTCGAGTATTCCAGCGGCTGCCAGCTGGCGACGGCGGTCGGCACGATGAAGGGCAGCTACCAGATGACCGCGGAGGACGGGGTGCAGTTCGCGGCGCCGATCGCCGAATTCGTCCTGTCCATGCCGCGCGTATTGCATTGAGTCCTGGCGCCCGCCTCATGAGTACCCGTCGCGCACGCGTCAGCCTGTGAGGCCGACCCTTAAACACAGCTACACGCTGGTCGCGCCGTTCTATGATGCCTTCCTTTCCGCCGCCACGCGCGGTGCGCGCAAGCGCAGCCTGGCGGCCCTCGACGCAGGACCGCCACGCGACGTCCTGCTGCTCGGCGTCGGGACGGGGCTCGATCTGCCCCATCTGCCCGTCCGGCACCGGTATGTCGGGCTCGACCTGACTGCCGCAATGCTCAGGCGCGCCCGTCCGCGGGCCGCGGGCCTGCGCTTCACGCCCGTGCGCGGCGACGTCCAGCGCCTGCCGTTTCGTGACGCGAGCTTTGACGTTGCGGTCCTGCACCTGATCCTCGCCGTGGTGCCGTCGCCGGCTTATTGCCTGGCCGAAGCGGTGCGCGTATTGAAGCCCGGCGGGACGCTGCTGGTGTTCGACAAGTTTCTGCGCCGCGGTGAAACCGGCTGGAAACGCATTCTCAATCCGCTGACGCGCCATGTGGCGACTCGCCTCGACGTGGTTTTCGAAGACGTGCTGGAAGCCGTTGGCGGCCTCGACCTGAGTGCCAACGAGGCGGTACTGGCCTCGGGCTGGTTCCGGCTGATCCGGCTCGAGAAGCCGAACCCAGCTGGAATCATGGACGAGCAGGCCCCCGGCAGCCTGACGGCCGAAGCCCGGGGGACCGGTAGCCGTTGACCGTCCGGCATTCGCACCGTTAGAATATCCTGACTTATTTACTCAACTATTTTTTGGAATCCATCATGGACATCAAGCAGAAAATTCACGATACCGTTACCGGCAATCCCGTCGTGCTCTACATGAAAGGCAACAGGCAGTTTCCGCAATGCGGCTTTTCGGCGCGTGCGGTGCAGATCCTGCAGG
>CAZGQB010000131.1:0-6037 GCA_964527055.1 uncultured Sulfuritalea sp. | reverse complement strand
GACGGCGGCTGGGATGCCTCGAAGCGCTACTTCCTGGTCGCGGCCAACGCCTCGAACAAGATCGCCGCGGTCGACACCAAGCTCGGCAAGCTCGCTGCGCTGATCGACACCGCGAAGATCCCGCACCCGGGTCGCGGCGCCAACTTCATGCATCCGAAGTTCGGCCCGGTCTGGGCCACGGGCCACCTCGGCGCCGACGTGGTGACGCTGATCTCCACGCCGTCGGACAAGAAGGAGCACGCCAAGTACAAGGAGTACAACTGGAAGGTCGTCCAGGAAATGAAGCACGTCCCGGGCAACCTGTTCGTCAAGACCCATCCGAAGTCCAAGCATTTCTGGGCCGACGCGCCGCAGAACCCGGACAAGGATCTGGCCGAGTCCGTCGCGGTGTGGAACATGTCCGACCTGTCGAAGCCGGTCAAGGTGATCAACGTGGCGAAGGATTCCGGACTGCCGCCGACCAAGGCGACCAAGCGCGCCGTGCATCCCGAGTACAGCGCCGACGGCAAGGAAGTCTGGATCTCGCTGTGGGGTGGCAAGACCGACCAGTCCGCCATCGTTGTCTATGACGACGCCACGCTGGCCGTGAAGAAGGTGATCACCGATCCGAAGATGATCACGCCGACCGGCAAGTTCAATGTCTACAATACGCAGCACGACATTTACTGATCGAAACTTGATCGACAGCAAGGATAAAGGGGCGTAAGCCCCTTTATCATGTGTGTCTTTAGAAACCGTCGCATGCATAGGGGATAGTCTCATGGCAGACAGCAAACTCACCGGCTTTTTGGCGATGATCCGGCGACCAAGCGCAAAGTACTCGCTGCTGAGCCTGCTGGTGGTCGGCTTTTTCTCCGGCATCTTCTTCTGGGGCGGTTTCAACACCGGGATGGAAGCCACCAACACCCTTGAGTTCTGCATCGGCTGCCACGAGATGCGCGACAACGTCTATGTGGAATACAAGAAGACCATCCACTACACCAACCGTACGGGCGTGCGCGCGATCTGTTCCGATTGTCACGTGCCCAAGGACTGGACGCACAAGATGATCCGCAAGATCCAGGCGAGCAAGGAAGTCTGGGGCAAGATCACCGGCGTCATCGACACGCCGGAGAAGTTCGCGGCGCACCGCCTGCAGATGGCCGAAAGCGAATGGACGCGGATGAAGGCCAACGATTCGCGCGAATGCCGCAATTGCCACAGCTTCGATGCCATGGATGTCGAGAAGCAGAAGCTGCGCGGCTCGAAGATGCACAAGATCGGTATCACCGAGAAGAAGACCTGTATTGACTGCCATAAGGGGATCGCGCACACCAAGCCCAAGGGCATGAAGGAAGACGAGGACGAGTGAGTCAACGTCCCGACCCGGCCTGCGTTATATTTCGTACCTATCGTTCGAGAGGAGCAACAAATGAACAAGTCCACCGTTTCCACAGCCGTCGCCCTGCTGGCGCTCGCTTCCCAGACAGCCGTCGCTGCACCCGACTGGGGCAAGGTGCCCAAGCGTGACATCAATGTCTTCCATGCCGGCGTCACGCCGATCGAATGGGCGACCAAGAAGTCCGACCACAGCGGCTCCGCCGGCATGCGCAAGGGCGAAAGCTGTGCCGGGTGCCACGAGGAAAAGGGCACGCTGAACTTCAACTTCAAGCGCTTGGCGGACAAGGAACTGGAGCCCAAGGGGGCGCCCAAGACCATGATGTTCCCGGTCAGCGTGCAGGCTGCGTACGATGCTGCCAACCTTTACATCCGTCTTACCTTCAAGGCTCCGTCCGGCGGCGCCGACAAGGGCGACAAGGACAACGAAGTCAAGGCCACCGTTTTGTTCTCCGACGCCAAGGTGCCGCAGGCCGACCAGTACGGCTGTTGGCAGAGCTGCCATGCCGACGCCCGCACCATGCCCGGCGCCGACGACAAGAAGACCAAGTACACCAAGGAAGGCGCCTACGAGCTGATGCAGTGGGCGAGCAAGGGCAACAAGGTTTCCGACGGCAGCGTCACCACCGAACGCAAGATGAGCGGCGGGACCACCGGCGCCAAGGCCGAAGCCAGCAAGAGCGGCGATACCTACACGGTGACCTTCACGCGCAAGAATCCGGGTGAAGGCAAGGCCGTACCTTTCGGTATTGCCGTGCATGCTGACAATGCCAGCGGCCGTTTCCACCATGTATCACTGGGTTACAAGCTGGGCATCGGTGCCGACGGAGACGTGAAGGCGACCAAGCAGTAAGGTCCGACCGAGTCCGGAGATGTCGATCGCCGGTCATGTCCAGAAACGAGTGCCGGGGCTACTGGCACTCGTTTTTTCATTTGGCGCGTGTGCGCAACAGACGGTCGACGTGACGATCAGGGACTACAAGTTTGTGCCGGCGGAAGTGCATATCAAGGCCGGTGACACGGTGAAGTGGATCAACATGGAAAAACGCACCAGCCACTCCGTGCTGTTTCCGGCCGAGAACGGCCTCGAATCGGAGCGGATGTTTCCGCAGGAACATTGGCAGCGGACCTTCGTCAAACCCGGAAGCTACAGCTATCGCTGCGGCCCGCACGAGGAAATGAAGGGACTGGTCCTTGTCGAATAGCACGACAACTGTTTCGCTACTTGCCGCGCTGCTGGGCTTTGCCGCACTGCCGGCAGCGGCCGAGCCATCCGCGGCACGGCAGAAGGAGCTGATCCACCTGGTGCGCCAGGATTGCGGCTCCTGCCATGGCATGACCCTGCAAGGCGGGCTGGGCCCGGCACTGCTGCCGGCGACGCTGGCCGACAAGCCGGCGGAAAGCCTGGTCGCCACCATCGTCCATGGCCGGCCGGGCACACCGATGCCGCCGTGGCATCGATTCCTCGCCGAGGACGAAGCGCGGTGGATCGTGGCCAAACTGATGGCCGGTTTTCCCGAATGAGGCACGGGCTGCAATTGCTGCTGCTCGGCCTGCTGGCGCTGCTGCTCGGCGCCTGCGCCGGCACATCCGTGCGCGGCACCGGCGATCTTGGGCTGGTCATCGAACGCGCCAGCGGCCACGTCACGCTGGTGAATACCTCCACGCGTTCCGCCTATGCGCGCATCGGCGGCCTCGGCGATCTCTCGCATGCCTCGGTGGTGTACTCGCGCGACGCGCGCTATGCCTATGTCTTCGGCCGTGACGGCGGCCTGACCAAGATCGACCTGCTCGACGCGCTGATCGTCAAGCGCGTGATCCAGTCGGGCAACGCCATCGGCGGTTCGATTTCGCAGGACGGGCGCATCGTCGTCGCGCAGAACTACGCGCCGGGCGGAATCAAGGCCTTCGATGCGGAGACGCTGGAACTGCTCGCGGAAGTTCACGCCGAATACGCGCCGGGAAAATTCTCCAAGGTGGTCGGCCTGGCCGACGTGCCGGGCAACAAGTTCGCCTACGCGCTGTTCGATGGCGGCGAAATCTGGGTCAGCGACTTCTCCGAGCCGAAGAAGCCCGTCACCAAGCGCTATCCGGCCGGCCAGCAGCCTTATGACGGCCTCGTCACGCCCGACGGCCGCCACTACCTGGCGGGGTTGTTCGGCGAGGACGGCGTCGCGCTGCTCGACCTCTGGCAGCCGGAAAAGGGCGCGCGCAAGATCCTCGAAAAATACGGCCGCGGCGAGGAAAAGCTGCCGGTGTTCAAGATGCCGCACCTGCGCGGCTGGTCGGTCGCGGCGGGTCGCGCCTGGCTGCCGGCGATCGGGCGCCACGAGGTGCTGGTGGCCGACGCGACGACCTGGCAGGAAACCGGCCGCGTCGCGGTCAAGGGCCAGCCGGTGTTCGTCATGGCCAGCCCGGACGGGCGCCAGATCTGGGTGAACTTCGCCTTTCCCGACAACGGCTGGGTGCAGGTCATCGATACGCTTTCCGGCAAGGTGGTGCACACCCTGCAACCGGGCAAGGCCGTGCTGCACATGGAATTCACGCCGCGCGGCGAAGCGGTCTGGCTCTCGGCGCGCGATGACAATCGCGTGGTGATCCACGACACGCGCAACTTCGCCAGGCTGGGCGAGATTGCCGCCGAGGCGCCCTCGGGAATCTTCTTCACCAGTCGCGCTGTCCGCATAGGTTTCTGACATGGACTCGCCCTACACGCCACTCGAATTTTCCCTGCTCAACGACTGGCAGCGCGACTTTCCCGTTTGCGCACAGCCGTTTGCCGCGCTTGCGGCAAAAGTCGGCGCTGACGAGACGGCGGTTCTGGACGCGCTCAAGCGTCTGCAGGCGCGCGGCGCCATCAGTCGTGTCGGCGCCGTGCTCGCGCCGCGCCGGATCGGTGCCTCGACGCTGGCGGCGCTCGCCGCCCCGGTTGCGGAGATCGAACGCATCGCCGCGCTGGTCAGTGCGCGGCCGGAAGTCAATCACAACTACCAGCGCGAACACCGCTACAACCTCTGGTTCGTCGCCACCGCCGCCGATCAGGCCATGCTGGACCGCGCCTTGCGCGAAATCGAACTGGAGACCGGCTGTGCCGTCATTGCACTGCCGTTGGAGCAGGAATATCACATCGACCTCGGCTTCGACCTGAACTCCGCGCACAAGCATCCTGTCAGGCTCCCCGGCACGCCGGCATGCGTGACCGATGCCATCGAGCGGAAACTGATCGCCGCGTTGCAGCCCGGCCTGGAGCTGGTGCCGCGTCCTTTCGTGCGTCTCGGCGAACGCGCGGGCATGAGCGAGGAGGAGATACTCGGGCGCATCGCCGGCTGGCTGGACCAGGGCCTGATCAAGCGCTTCGGCGTCGTCGTGCGCCACCACGAACTTGGCTATCGCGCCAACGCCATGGTGGTGTTCGACCTGCCGGATGCCGACGTCGATCGCATCGGCCTGCAACTCGCGGCGGAACCCGGTGTCACGCTGTGCTATCGCCGCACGCGCAGCCTGCCGGAGTGGCCCTACAACCTCTACTGCATGGTGCATGGCCGCTCGCGCGAAGAGGCGCGGCCGGTGATAGAACGCATCGCCGCCATGACCGGCGCACCGGCAACGGTGCTGTTCTCGACGCGCCGCTTCAAGCAATGCGGCGCGCGCTATTTTGCCGACGAGGCCGCGGACCGCCGCCGCAGCGAGCCCACGCATGCCTGACGGGAGCGGCGCGGCGGAGTTCGACGCGACCGACCGCCGCATCATCAACGCCCTGCAAGGCGATTTCCCGCTGGAGCCCGAGCCCTATCGCCAGGTCGCCGTGGCCCTCGGTATTGCCGAAGGGGAGTTGCTCCGCCGCCTCGATGCCCTGCTCGAGCGCCGCGTCCTGACGCGCTTCGGGCCGATGTTCCAGATCGAGCGTGCCGGCGGCGCTTTCGTCCTCGCCGCGATGAAGGTGCCGGAGGCGGATTTCGAGCGCGTCACGGCGCAGGTCAATGCCTTCCCCGAGGTGGCCCACAACTATCGCCGCGAACATGCCCTCAACATGTGGTTCGTCCTGGCCACCGCGACGCCCGAAGGCATCGCCGCAACCGTGGCTGCGATCGAAGCGGCAACCGCGCTGCCGGTATTTGCCTTCCCCAAGGAGCGCGAATACTTCGTCGAGATGAAACTCCATGCCTGAACTCGATGCCCTCGACCGGCGCCTGATCGTCGCGACCCAGGCCGGCCTGCCGCGCGTGCCGCGCCCTTACGATGCCATCGGCGGCGAACTCGGCATCGGCGGCGAGGAAGTCATCGCCCGCCTGCGGCGCATGCTCGATTGCGGCGTGATCCGCCGCATCGGCGCCGTGCCGAATCATTACGCCATCGGCTACACGGCCAACGGCATGTCGGTGTGGGACGTCGATGACGAACGCATCGACGAACTGGGGGCGAAGGTCGGCGCGCTGGCCTTCGTCACGCATTGCTACCGGCGCCCGCGCCGCCTGCCCGACTGGCCCTACAACCTGTTCGCCATGGTGCACAGCCGGAGCAGGGACGAAGTTGCCGCCCGCGTCGCCGAGATTGCCGCCTTGCTGGGCGACGCCAGCCGGGGGCACGACATCCTCTACAGCACGGCAATCCTGAAGAAGACCGGCCTGCGGATTTCCGGCTGAGGTTAACGTGGAACGCT
>CAZGQB010000130.1:0-6114 GCA_964527055.1 uncultured Sulfuritalea sp. | reverse complement strand
AGGTCGATTTCCGGATGTTTCGCCAGCAGGCCCGAGGCTTCGATCGCCTGCCCCGCCGTGCTGCCCGCGGCCATATTCAGGGCGACGACCTCCTGGCTTGCCGGCAGTGCATACACGACTTCGACTTGGATGGTTTCAGACATAGACTTTTTGCGCCCGTTTGACGAAGGAATCAACGAAGGTGTTGGCGATGTGATTGAACACCGGCCCCAGCGCCTTCTCCAGCAGATGGCTGGAAAACTCGTAGTGCAGGCGGAATTCTACCTTGCAGGCGGTCTCGCCCAGCGGCGTGAAGCGCCAGTGGCCGTCCATGTGGGCGAACGGTCCATCGGTCAGGCGGATGTCCATCAGCGTCGGCTCGACCTTGATGTTTTCGGTCGAAAAATGCGACTTGAGCCCATGGTAATTGATGCGCACCGTCGCTGCCGTGCGTGTCGGCGTGCGCTCGTGCAACTCGGTGCCGCCGCACCAGGGCAGGAATTGCGGATAGTCCTCGACCCGGTCGACGAGGGCGAACATCTGCGCCGGCGTGCGTTCGATCAGTACCGATTTTTCGACCAGAGCCATTCAGGATTACCGCAAAGTCGCGCGGAGCCGGTGCAGTAGAATGCCGCATTTTATCGCGCCGCCCCATGAGCATCGCCGACAACAAAAAGGCATTCCACGATTACTTCATCGAAGAGCGCTACGAGGCCGGTCTGGTCCTCGAAGGCTGGGAAGTGAAGGCGATCCGCGCCGGGCGGGCGCAGATCAAGGAAGCCTACGTGGTGGTCAAGAACGGCGAGGTCTTCCTCATCGGCGCCCACATCACCCCCCTGCTCTCGGCCTCGACCCACGTGCATCCCGACCCGGTGCGCACGCGCAAGCTGCTGCTCAACGCGGCGGAAATCAGCAAGCTGATCGGCAAGGTGGAACGCGCGGGCTTTACCCTGGTGCCACTCGACCTGCACTACAGCAAGGGCCGCGTCAAGCTCTCGGTCGGCCTGGCGAAGGGCAAGAAGCAGCACGACAAGCGCGATGCCGAAAAGGACCGCGACTGGGTACGCGAGAAAGCCCGCGTCATGCGCGACCGCCGTGGCTGACCAGGCGCGCCCGGTGCGCGAACCGATGAGCGCCACCACCCTGCTCTGGCTGGTTACCGGTTGCATGATGCTGCAACCGCTGTCGACCGACCTGTACCTGGCCTCGCTGCCCGGCATGGCGCTGGATTTCGGCGTCAGCCCGGCGGCGGTGCAGCAGACGCTGTCCTTGTTCGTCTTCGGTTTCGGCACCGCGCAGCTGATCAGCGGCCCGCTGTCCGACCGCTATGGCCGCAGGCCGGTGCTGATCGGCGGCCTCGCCCTCTACCTGGTTTCCGGCCTGGCCTGTGCGCTGGCGCCGAGCCTGGGTTGGCTGATCGCGGCGCGCTTCGTCCAGGCCATCGGCTGCTGCACGGCCGTGGTGGTGGCGCGCGCCATCGTGCGCGACGCCTATGCGCCGGCCGAAGGCGCCCGCGTGATGGCCAGGGCGCTGTCGCTGCTGGCGCTGGCGCCGATCCTCGGGCCGATCCTCGGCGGCTACCTGCAGGTGGCCTTCGGCTGGCGTGCCGCCTTCGTCACCCTCGCGCTGTCAGGCCTGGCGATGTGGGTGGCTTCGCTTCGCCACCTGACCGAATCCAACCCGAAGCTCAATCCGAACGCGATGCGCCTGGGCCATCTTGCCGCCACCTATCGCGACGTGCTGCGCACCCCGGCCTTCTGGGCCTACGCCCTGCCCGGCTCGCTCTCCTATGCCTCGATCTTCGTCTTCATCTCGGGCACGCCCTTCGTCCTGATCAAGGTGCTCGGCGTACCGGCCCAGTACTACGGTTACCTGTTCGCTATCGGTGTCCTCGGCTATCTGGGCGGTACGCTGATTTGCCGCCGTCTGCTCGGCCGCATCGGCGTGGCGCGCGTGCTGGCGCTGGGCACCACGGTCGGCATGCTGGGCGGCCTGGGTTTCCTGCTGCTGGTGCTGGCCGGTATCAGCCACTGGACGCTGGTGGTGGTGGCCCAATTCGTGGTGATGACGGCCCACGGCATCAACTTCCCCTGCGCCCAGTCGGGCTCGCTCGCCCCCTTCTCGGACAAAGCCGGTGCCGCCGCGGGCCTGTTCGGCTGCCTCGTCATGTACGCGGCGCTGGCGGCCGGCATCTGGGTGGGCAGCAGCCACGACGGCACCTTGCTGCCGCTGGCTTCGATCAGCGCCACGGTCGGCGTCATCCTGTTCACCTGCACCCGCCTGCTGGCGCGCTACGGCAAGGTGGATTAGCGGAAATCGCCGAGCCCCCCACGGCAGGCTTTGCAAAACAATTCGAGCCTGGCTTGTTGATCAAGCCCCAGTTCGATGCATTCCGCATGGGACGGATGATGGCTCAGGCAGATGGTCGGTGCTACACTTTCCCCCCAGGACAGGACAGGAGCCAGAACAATGAGCACTAGCGAACAGGTCTTGATCGAGAAGATCAAGCAACTGCCGCCGCAACGCATGGCGGAGGTCGAGGACTTCGTCGACTTCCTGCACACGCGCGAGGATGACCGGCGCCTCACCCAGGTCGCCACCCGTGCCAGCGAAGCGAGTTTCGCGGCGGTGTGGAACAACGACGAAGACGCGGCTTACGATCGGCTGTAACGATGCCCCATTATCCCGTGCGCTGACATGCCGAGACGGGCTATCGATTGCCTTTGGCCCGATTGTGGGTTATGCAGAGCATTTGGCAGTTCTTGGCCGAACTATCGCCGCTCTTGCTCCACGCGGAAACGTGGTCGGCGTCCATCTCATCTAGCTTGTAGATTCTGCCCTTGTTGGCGTTTTCGCCGACGGCGCATAACGGGCAGTTGGATTTGCCCTTGGCCTGCGCACCCTGCGTCTGCTTGTTGTACGCGACCCGCTTGGTCTTCTCGTCGAACACCCGCACGGCCAGCAGCCTCCTGTCGGTCGAGCCGCTCAGGAGGTATTCGAATATCCCTTTGCGGTTCGTAACGTAGTCGTCAGCCGCGAGCCTCTGGACTGCGGCCGACATCTTCTTCGGGTCGTAATTCTTGCCGTGGTACGTTTCGTACAGCCTGCCCCATTCAAGGCCACGCATCTCGGGGAGAACATCCGTAAACACGGTGGAAACCCAATCAATCACGGCATTGAAGTAGGCCTTGAGTTCGTTGATGTTCTTGTCGTTGCGGTGGGTGCTCATGTAGCTGCCGGTGTCGCCCTTGCTCACCCAGTCCAGCGCCCGCCCCAAAAAGTCCTGCCGGTTGGCGCTTCCCTTGATGTAGGCGCTCCACTTCTGGATGTTGGCGTTTTGGCTGTTGCTGAACTCTTCCTTAGCTTTGGTGACGAATGGGCCAGAGTAGATGGCATTTAAAAGTTCTTGCTCGTTGAGCGGCACGCCGGCGATGTTGACCGTCTCGAACCACTGCTTGATCTCAGTCTCCGTCCCCTCGCACTCGTAGATCAGCAGCTTCGCGTCCTTGATCCGCTTTTGCTGGTCGACGGCGAGGCTGTCAAAGTTCTGCGGGTTGGAGCCGTCCATGACGGCAAACTTGTTCGTGACGAACCGCCCGATACTGGTAATGCGCTGCTGGCCGTCGAGCACCTCGAACTTGTCGGCCGCAACCTTGTTGAAGTAGATCAGCCCGAGCGGATACCCTTTGAGAAGCGAGTGAATGACCGCCTGCTCGCGCTTCCCGCCCCCCTCGGCGTAAATATAGTTCCGCTGATACTCTGGCTGAATGGTGAGCTGCCCGCCGAGGCCGAAGAGACCTTTGCCTTCGAGTTGGTTGTAGACGAAGCCGTCGCAGATGTCGGCAACGGTGATGTCGGTGCGAAGGGTTGTTTTCACTTCATTTTCCCCTTTGTCGGGCGGCGGTGGCGGATGAGAAGGCGCGCATAGGTTGACAGCAGTTCGTCCCCAACGCGGATCGCGCCGCGCCGATTCAGATCGCCGAAGTTTGGGGCGTCCACCTCGGAATACTCTTTTGTCTTGAGCCCCGAGTTATTGTCTCGGTCAGTAATCCCCAAAATCTCGAACTGCTCTGGGTTGTATCTGTCGAGAAAGCTAATCGGGACGCCCATTGCCCGGTCGTAGTCGCTTGGTATCGCGTCGGTGAAGGGCACTTCGATTGCGTCGTAGTTGTCGTATCTGTCGTATCGCCTTTTGCCCTTGATTTCCTTGTGCTTACTGAACTTCAAGTTGTCTGCAATGGTCATGAGCGGCATTTCTTCGTGGCGACGTCCGTGGTCAAGGTTCGTGAACCACCCGACGTTGCGGAACTTGACCAGTCCAGTGCTCTTGTCATAGACGCCGTTGGCGAACTCACGCGCCCTATCGGCGGGAATGCTGAAATACGCATTTCCTTGGGCAAAGCCCGCCCCCACCCACATCCTATTCCCTTTGATGAGCGGGAAGATCTCCTTGTAGGTGATGGCGTTCTTGCTTCCTATGATCAGGAACTTCTTCCCGTGCTCCGCGAGTTGCACGACATACTCGCGGAACAGGGAGAACGGCGGGTTGGTTACGACGATGTCGGCTTGTTTGAGGAAGGCGACGCACTCGGCGCTGCGAAAGTCGCCGCCGGGGTATTTGCCTTCGTCGCCCTTGAGGGCGATGCGGGCAGCCTTGTTGCGCCTGAGGAAGAGTGCGACGTCGGTCATATTGGCGGCACCGTCGCCGTCCTCATCCTTCACGTGGTCGAGGATCACGGCCAAGGCCTTTGGCTTCTGACGCTTGCCGTTGCCCTCGTTGTACTCTGGGAACAAGTTCAACTGCCCGGCGATGGGAGAGCCGTCGTAGCTGGTGGCGATGAGCTTCTTCAGACCGAGCTTGTTGAAGTTGGCGGCGAAGTACTTGAAGAAGTTGCTCTCAAACGGGTCGTCGCAGTTGCAGTAGACGGTCTTTCCGCGGAAGGTATCCGGGTCGAACTCGAGGTAGGCTTCGACTTCCTTCTGGATGTCGACGTACTGAGTGTAGAACTCGTCCTGCTTCGCGGCCCGGGCGGCGCTCAAGCTTCGATTCATTGGTTTGCTTTCCGCCTTCACTGAGCCGTCCGTCGAATGGCTGGACCGTGCGTACCGTTTGCGTGATGCCGTGTTGTCCATGGCCTTAGCTATGCTCCACTATGGTCCGCCGACGCAATGTCGGCTGTCTATTTGATGGAAAATTATCCATCAAATAGACTGTATTAAAATCCCGGTAGCTTACAATTTCTATATTCATCAATGCGTTGTTGTAATTTAGTGGGGCCTAAAATCCGCTCGCGTTACCGGCGCCGGAATCCCCAGTGCGAGCAGCCAGCGTTGCGAACGGCTCCGGATTAGACAATGTATCCGGCATTTCTGCAAGACGGCGCCGTCTCGCCAGCGCCGACTTTTCAATCAGTAATCGAAGCGCCCCCGCAGGTCGTCGAGGTTCAATTCTTGCAGGATGTGCGTCAGCCGCTCTCGCGCATTGCCGCGCGGGGCATCGCCGCGACGGGCGATGATCAGTTCGTTCTTCATCGAGTGTTCCCAGCCCACCAGTTCGGTGACCGTCAGCTGGTAGCCGTGCGCTTCGAGCAGCAGGCAGCGCAGCACGTTGGTGATCTGGCTGCCGAATTCGCGAGTGTGGATCGGGTGGCGCCAGATCTCCGCCAGAGGCGTCTGCGCCAGCGATGCGCTCTTGTGCCGGCGCAGCACGGCCGCCACTTCGGCCTGGCAACAGGGCACCAGGACGATGAACTGCGCCTGCTTCGCCAGGGCGAAGCGGATCGCGTCGTCGGTGGCCGTGTCGCAGGCGTGTAGCGCGGTGACGATGTCCACCCGCGGCGGCAGGTCTGGCGATGCAATGGACTCGGCGACCGACAGATTGAGCAGAGACAGGCGAGTGAATCCCAGACGCTGTGCCAGTTCGCGTGATTTTTCGACGAGTTCGCTACGCGTCTCGATGCCGAACACCTGCCCCTGCTCGCGCGCCTTGAGGAACAGGTCGTAGAGGATGAAGCCGAGGTAGGACTTGCCGGCGCCGTGGTCGACCAGTGTCAGGTCGCCGCGCGCCGCCATGACCTCGGCCAGCAGCGGTTCGATGAACTGGTAGAGGTGGTAGACCTGCTTGAGCTTGCGCCG
>CAZGQB010000129.1:0-6121 GCA_964527055.1 uncultured Sulfuritalea sp. | reverse complement strand
TTCGGCTGGCAGATGCGCTTCGACCTGGCCGAGGGTTTTCCCCTGCTCACCACCAAGAAGCTGCACCTGCGCTCGATCATCCACGAACTGCTGTGGTTCCTCCAGGGCGACACCAACATCCACTACCTGAAGGACAACGGGGTCTCGATCTGGGACGACTGGGCCGACGCCGACGGCAACCTCGGCCCGGTCTACGGCCATCAGTGGCGGCACTGGCCGGATGGCAAGGGCGGCGAAATCGACCAGGTCACGCAGCTCATCGACGGCATCAGAAAGAACCCGGATTCGCGCCGCCACATCGTTTCGGCCTGGAACCCGGCCGACATCCCGCAGATGAAGCTGCCGCCCTGCCACGCCCTGTTCCAGTTCTACGTGGCCGGCGGCCGGCTGAGTTGCCAGCTCTACCAGCGCAGCGCCGACATCTTCCTCGGCGTACCGTTCAACATCGCCTCCTACGCCCTGCTCCTGCAGATGGTGGCCCAGGTCTGCGACCTGGAGCCCGGCGAATTCGTCTGGACCGGCGGCGACTGCCACCTCTATTCGAACCACCTCGAACAAGCCCGCCTGCAGCTCTCGCGCGAACCGCGGCCGCGCCCCGTCATGGTCTTGAACCCGGCAGTGAAGGACATCTTCGGCTTTCGCTACAAGGACTTCACGCTGCAAGGCTACGACCCCCATCCGCACATCGCGGCGCCGGTGGCGGTGTGATTCTCGGGGCGGACATCGGCGGGACTAAAACGCTGCTCGGGCTGGCTCAGGACGGGGAGGTTCTGGTCGATCGCCGTTACGCCAACGCCGACTTTCCCGATTTCGCCGCTGTCCTTGCGGTCTTCCTGGCCGAAACCCAAACCGATCCGGCGCGAATTCGCGGCGGTTGCCTCGCCCTGGCCGGCCTGATTGCCGATGGCGGCCGCTCGGCACATCTGACCAACCTGCCGTGGGAAATCGACAGCGCGGCCCTGTCGTCCCGCTTCGGCCTGCCCCGCCTGCACCTGGCCAACGACTTCGCCGCCGCGGCGATGGGTGCCGTCACTTCGTCACCGGCGCAGCGCTTCACCCTGCAACAGGGCGATCCGCTGGCCACGGCGCCCTGTCTCGTCGTCGGCGCCGGCACCGGACTCGGCATGGCCATCGTCCTGCCGGAGCACGGCGGCTGGCGCATCGTGGCCGGCGAAGGCGGTCATGTTGCCTTCGCCCCGGCCGACGAACGGCAAATGGCCCTGTGGACTTTCCTCCATGCGCGGCACGGCCGGGTTACCTGGGAACGGGTGGTTTCGGGGCCGGGCTTGACGGCCATCAACGAGCTTGTCGCGGGCATCAGCCTGTCCCCGGAGCAGATCGCCGACCGCGCCCTGGCTGATCCGACCGGCGCCGAGCGCCGCTCGCTGGACATGTTCCTCACCGCCTACGGCGCCTTTGCCGGCGACATGGCGCTGGCCTGCCTGGCGCGCGGCGGCGTCTTCCTTGCCGGCGGCATCGCCGCCAAACTGCTGCCGCTGCTGCCGCACAGCGGCTTTCTGGCCGCCTTCAAGGCCAAGGCCGAACACGCCGCGATCGCCGCGCGCATGCCGATCCACGTTGCCACCGATCCGCTGCTGGGCCTGCGCGGCGCGCTGCAGCTTGCGCCCAACTGATTCTTGATGCTTGTCAACATCCTGTCATGCGGTGAGCGCAGCATGGAGGGTGAAGCGTTCCGCAATCAGGAGGGAAAGACCATGGCAACCACAAAGAACCTTACGAAGGCGACGCCCGCCAAACGCGCGGGAACGGCGGCGATGGCAACTGTCGCCAAGGCCAAGCCTGCGCCCAGGGCGAAACTTGCGGCCAAGCCGGAACCGGCGGCGAAAGCCGGGGCGGCGCCCAAAGTCGCACCGAAACCGGCAGCCGCAAAGCCGGCGCGTTCGCGCGCGAAGAAGCCGGCAACGGTCGCGGCGGAACAGCGCCGGAATTACGTCGAGGTGGCGGCCTATCACATTGCCGAGCGACGCGGCTTCGCCCCGGGTGATCCACTGGCAGACTGGATTCAGGCCGAGGCCGAAATCGACCGGCTGATCGCGGCAGGGTTGCTCGGCGCTTGAGTGGTTCTGCGCTCAGGCCGGCAGCAGCACGAGGGCCGCGAGAGGCGGCAGGGTCAGGGAGATCGATGCAGGAAAGCCCATCCAGGGTTTCGCTTCGGCCGTGATGCAGCCGCCGTTGCCCAGATCGCTGCCCCCGTAGTGCGCCGAGTCGGTATTGAGCCGCTCGACATAGTCCTGCGCCAGAGGCACGCCGAGGCGGTAGCCGTGGCGCGGCACGGGGGTGAAGTTCAGGACCACCACGGCATGGCGTCCGTCCCGGCCGCGGCGCAGCCAGCTCACCACCGACTGGTCGGCATCGTGGCAGTCGATCCACTGGAAGCCCTCCGGAGAAAAGTCCAGTTCATGCAAAGCCGCTTCGCCCACATACAGACGGTTGAGGTCGCGCACCAGGCTCTTCACGCCGGCGTGGAGGGGATATTGCAACAGACGCCAGGGCAGTTCCTCGGCGGCGCGCCATTCCGAGGATTGGCCGAGTTCCGCGCCCATGAACTGCAGCTTCTTGCCCGGCGCCGTCATCTGGTAGGCCAGCAGCAGCCGCAGGTTGGCGAAGCGCTGCCACTCGTCGCCGGGCATCTTGCCCAGCAGCGAGGACTTGCCGTGCACCACTTCGTCGTGCGACAGCGGCAGGACGAAATTCTCGCTGTAGGCGTAAAGCTGGCCGAAGGTCAGCCGCTCGTGGTTGTAGCGCCGATACACGGGGTCATGCGCCATGTAGTCCAGCGTGTCGTTCATCCAGCCCATGTTCCATTTCATCGAGAAGCCGAGGCCGCCGAGCCAGGTCGGCCGCGACACCATGGGCCAGGCGGTCGATTCCTCGGCGATGGTCAGCGCGCCGGGGTAGTCGGCATGCACCATTTCGTTCATTTCGCGCAGGAAGGCGATGGCTTCCAGGTTCTCGCGCCCGCCATGCACGTTCGGCGTCCACTCGCCGGCCTTGCGCGAGTAGTCGAGGTAGATCATCGACGCCACGGCGTCGACGCGCAGCGCGTCGACATGGAACTCGGACAGCCAGTAGGCCGCCGAGGACAGCAGGAAGCTCCTGACCTCGTTGCGGCCGTAGTTGAAGACATGCGTGCCCCAGTCGGGATGCATTTTCTGCTTCGGATCCTCGTGCTCGTAGAGCGCCGTGCCGTCGTAATGAGCCAGCGCCCAGTCGTCGGCCGGGAAGTGCCCCGGCACCCAGTCGAGGATGACGCCGATGCCGGCCTGGTGCAGGCTGTCGATCAGGAAGCGCAGGTCGTCGGCGCTGCCGAAGCGGGAACTCGGCGCGAAAAATCCGGTGCATTGGTAGCCCCAGGATTCGTCGAGCGGGTGTTCCATCAGCGGCAGGAATTCGACATGGGTATAGCCCAGCTCGACGAGATACGGCACCAGCCGAACGGCCAGTTCGCGGTAGCCGTAGAAGCTGCGGTCGGGATGGCGCATCCAGCTGCCCAGGTGCATCTCGTACACGCTCATCGGCGCCGAAAGCCAATCGCCGGTTTGGCCGCTGCGGGCTCTCGCCTGCATCCACGCGCCGTCGTTCCATTCGTGCGCCGGATCGGGTGTCACGCAACAAGCGGAGGCCGGACGCCGTTCGAAGGCGCGCGCGCAGGGGTCGCTCTTCAGCTTCACCGCCCCGCTGCCGCGCAGACGCAGCTCGAAGCGATACAGTGCGCCTGCCGCCAGTTCCGGAATGAACAGCTCCCAGACGCCGGCCCCCCCCAGGGTGGCCATCGGATGTACGCGCCCGTCCCAGCCGTTGAAACCGCCAACCACGGAAACGCGTTCGGCATTCGGCGCCCAGACCCGGAAGCAGACGCCGGCAATGCCGTCGCGAACTTGCGGCACGGCACCGAATGTGCGCCAGGCCTGGCGCAAGCGCCCGGCATTGAACAGGAACAGGTCGTCGGCCGGCGGCTGCGGCACGAAGGCGTAGGTGTCGTATTGCTTCACGCCGTCGACATCGAGGCGCCACGGCCGGGACGGCGCCGCCGCGCCGTGCCACTCGAACAGGTCGGTCCCCTTGCGCCGCGCCAGCGGCGCCCACTGGCCATCGGCCAATTCCACCGCGACCGATTTTGCGTGCGGACGGAACACGCGCAGCCGCCAGCCGGCGCCTTCGGCATGAAGGCCGAGGACGGAAAACGGGTCATGTTCGCGCGCTTCGAGCAATGCAGCGCAGGCCGGGACGGGCATGGTTATATACTCAGATCAGTTTTTGCTATCGTATTGATTGTAGCCGCAACGGAGAATTCATCATGCACTCAATTCCCGGACAATGCGGCATCGGATCCGAGCAAGGGATCGGCCGCGAGGAGGCAGCGTCGTGAGAAACAGTGAAATCGCCCGCAATACCTTCGGTATCGTACTCGCCGGCGGCCGCGGCAGCCGCCTGATGCAGCTCACCGACTGGCGCTCCAAACCCGCCGTGCCTTTCGGCGGCAAGTTCCGCATCGTCGATTTCACGCTGTCGAATTGCGTGAATTCCGGGATCCGGCGCATCGGCGTCGCCACCCAGTACAAGGCGCAGAGCCTGATCCAGCACCTGCAGCGCGGCTGGAGCTTCCTCGACGGCCGCTTCCACGAGTTCATCGACATACTGCCCGCCCAGCAGCAAGTCGGCGAGGACTGGTACCGGGGAACCGCCGACGCGGTATTCCAGAACCTCGACCTGATCCGGCGCAACCGGCCCAGGCACGTGCTGGTGCTTTCCGGCGATCACATCTACAAGATGAACTACGCGCGCATGCTGGCCGAACATGCCGAGCGCCAGGCGGATTTCAGCGTTGCCTGCATCGATGTCCCGCGGCTGGAGGCGACCGGCTTCGGCGTCATGCACGTCGACGACCGGCAGCGCGTGGCGGCCTTCGTCGAGAAGCCCGAGGATCCACCGGCGATCCCCGGACGCCCGGACCGCGCGCTGGCCAGCATGGGCGTGTATGTCTTCAATGCCGACTTCCTCTACGAACAACTGATCCGCGACCACGACGATCCGAAGTCCTCGCACGACTTCGGCAAGGACCTGATCCCGCATTGCGTCGACCGCTACCGGGTGTTCGCCCACAACTTCGCCGATTCCTGCGTCGGCATGGACGAGACGCGGATTCCCTACTGGCGCGACGCCGGCACCATCGATGCCTACTGGGAAGCCAACATGGAACTGACCAAGGTGACGCCGGAGCTGAACCTCTACGACGACGACTGGCCGATCTGGACCCACCAGGAACAGCTGCCGCCCGCCAAGTTCGTCTTCGACGACGACGGCCGTCGCGGCATGGCGGTCGATTCGCTGGTCTCCGGCGGCGACATCATCAGCGGCGCGCTGGTGCGCCACTCCCTGCTGTTCTCGCGGGTGCACGTGCACAGCTACGCCGAGATCGAGGACTCGGTGATCCTGCCCGACGTGCATATCGGCCGCCGCGCCAGGCTGCGCCGGGTGGTGATGGACAAGCATTGCCGCGTCCCCGACGGCGTGACCATCGGCTATGACATCGAAGCCGACCGCAAGCGCTTCCATGTCAGCGAAAACGGCATTGCCCTGGTGACGCCGGAGATGCTCGGACAGCAAGCACACCATATCCGGTAGTGTCAGCGGCCGCACAGCGATGAAACAGCTCGACCTCGTCTTCCTCTGGCACATGCACCAGCCGGACTACCGCGACCATGGCGCGATCGGCACGGGCCCAGAAGTCGGCGCTGGCGGCACGGCGACCGGCGAATTCGTCCTGCCCTGGGTGTACCTGCATGCCATGAAGGACTATGTCGACATGGCGGCGCATCTCGAACGCCATCCGCAGATCCATTGCGTCGTCAATTTCGTGCCGGTTCTGCTCGACCAGATCGAGGACTACGTGCAGCAGTTCGCCAACGGGCAGTTTCGCGACCCACTGCTGCGCATGCTGGCGACACCCGACCTCGAAAGCCTCGGCGTGGCCGACCGGAAGCTGCTGCTGGCGACCTGCTTCCGCAGCAACCACACCACCATGCTGGCGCCCTTCCCGCAATACAAGCGCCTGCACGAGATCTACCTGCTGCTCGCCAACGACAGCGAAGCGACCTAC
>CAZGQB010000128.1:0-6147 GCA_964527055.1 uncultured Sulfuritalea sp. | reverse complement strand
TAGTAAACCTTTCAAAAACGGCATTTTACCGAATGAAAAGAACCAGAACCAGCAAAGCCTGGATGCGCGAGCATGTCAATGATCCCTACGTCCAGTTGGCCAGGAAGGAAGGCTGGCGTTCGCGCGCCGCCTTCAAGCTGATGGAGATCGACGACAAGGACAAGCTGCTCAAGCGCGGCGAGGTCGCCGTCGACCTCGGGGCGACGCCGGGCGGCTGGTCGCAGGTTGCCGTCAAACGGGTCGGCGATAGCGGCCTGGTCTTCGCGCTCGATCTTCTCGAGATGGAGCCGATTCACGGCGTGCACTTCATCCAGGGCGATTTCCGCGAGGACGAGGTGCTGCTCCAACTGGAAGAAAAACTGGGCGAACGCCGGGTCGGGCT
Source organism: uncultured Sulfuritalea sp. (assembly GCA_964527055.1). Classification (GTDB taxonomy): domain Bacteria; phylum Pseudomonadota; class Gammaproteobacteria; order Burkholderiales; family Rhodocyclaceae; genus Sulfuritalea. The sequence goes on along the minus strand of CAZGQB010000128.1, from coordinate 5,765 downwards.
TGTAATGTCGGACATGGCCCCCAATATGTCCGGTGTGCCCTTGGTCGATCAAGCGCGCGTCATGCATCTGGCCGAACTGGGCCTGGAGTTTTCCCGGGCCCATTTGAAACCGGATGGCGCCTTTCTGGTCAAAGTTTTCCAAGGCACCGACTACGAGCGCTTTTTGCAGCAGATGCGGGAAACCTTCAAGTCGGTCGCCGTGCGCAAGCCGGACGCTTCGCGCGATCGCAGTCCCGAGCTTTATTTGCTCGGACGCACATTGCGCTGAGAGTTTTGTTTAGAATGGCATTTTTATCGCTCGAAGCTGTAGAAGGAGAGCAAGCTTGAACAACATGTTCAAAAACCTCGCAATCTGGCTGGTCATCGGCCTGGTGCTGATGACGGTCTTCAACCAGTTCAACAGCCGGCAGGTTGCGACCGGTGCGATCGAATACTCGCAGTTCATCGAGGAGGTGAACGCCGGCCGCATCTCGAAGGTGGTCATGGAAGGCCGCACGCTGAAAGCGACCACGTCGGAAGGCAAGCGCATCACTTCCTATGCGCCGCCGGATCTGTGGCTGGTGTCCGACCTGTTGAAGAGCGGCGTCAAGATCGAGGCCCGGCCGGAAGAGGAGCCGTCCTTCCTGATGAACCTGTTCGTCAGCTGGTTCCCGATGTTGCTGCTGATCGGCGTCTGGGTCTTCTTCATGCGCCAGATGCAGGGCGGCGGCAAGGGCGGCGCCTTCTCCTTCGGCAAGTCGAGTGCCCGGATGACCGATGAGGCGCAGAACACCATCACCTTCGTCGACGTCGCCGGTTGCGACGAGGCCAAGGAAGAGGTGCAAGAAATCGTCGATTTCCTGCGCGATCCCTCCAAATTCCAGAAACTCGGCGGCCGCATTCCCAAGGGCGTCCTCATGGTCGGCAGCCCGGGTACCGGCAAGACCTTGCTCGCCAAGGCCATTGCCGGCGAAGCCAAGGTGCCCTTCTTCAGCATTTCCGGTTCCGATTTCGTCGAGATGTTCGTCGGCGTCGGTGCGGCCCGCGTCCGCGACATGTTCGAGAACGCCAAGAAGCACGCCCCGTGCATCATCTTCATCGATGAAATCGACGCCGTCGGCCGCCACCGCGGTGCCGGCTTGGGCGGTGGCAACGACGAGCGTGAGCAGACCCTGAACCAGTTGCTGGTCGAGATGGACGGCTTCGAGGGCCACTCGGGCATCATCGTCATCGCCGCCACCAACCGTCCCGACATCCTCGATCCGGCCTTGCTGCGTCCGGGCCGTTTCGACCGCCAGGTCGTCGTGCCCCTGCCCGATATCCGCGGTCGCGAGGAAATCCTCAAGGTGCACATGCGCAAGGTGCCGATCGCCGGCGACATCAAGGCCGATGTAATCGCCCGCGGCACGCCCGGATTTTCCGGCGCCGACCTGGCCAACCTGGTTAACGAGGCCGCGCTGTTCGCCGCCCGTCGCAACAAGCGCCTGGTAGACATGGACGACTTCGAGATGGCCAAGGACAAGATCATGATGGGCGCCGAGCGTCGCAGCATGGTGATGACCGAGGAAGAAAAGATGAACACGGCCTACCATGAGTCCGGTCATGCCGTGGTTGCCAAGCTGGTGCCGAAATCCGACCCGGTGCACAAAGTCACCATCATCCCGCGCGGTCGCGCCCTCGGCCTGACCATGCAGTTGCCGGAGCAGGATCGCTACGCCTACGACCGCCAGTACCTGATGAGCCGTATCGCCGTGCTCTTTGGCGGGCGCATCGCCGAAGAGTTGTTCATGAACCAGATGACGACCGGCGCATCGAACGATTTCGAGCGCGCGACGTCGATGGCGCGCGACATGGTCACCCGCTACGGCATGTCCGATCTCGGCGTCATGGTCTATGGCGAGAACGAGGGCGAAGTCTTCCTCGGTCGCTCGGTGACCCAGCACAAGAACGTCTCGGAAGCGACCATGCAGAAGGTCGACGCCGAGATTCGCCGCATCATCGACGAGCAATATGCGCTGGCCCGCAAGCTGCTCGATGAGAATCGGGACAAGGTCGAGGCGATGACCAAGGCCTTGCTCGAATGGGAAACCATCGATGCTGAGCAGATCGACGACATCATGGCCGGCAAGTCGCCGCGCCCGCCGAAGCCGTCGCCGAGCGCCATTCGTCCCTCCGAGCCCGGTGACAAGCCAGGTGCGGAGCCGAGTGCGCCAGCTACTGCCTGAGTCCTCTTCGAATCATCCGGCCGGGGTTTCCCGGCCTTTTCTTTTTTGAATCATGCCGGTACTCCGCTGCGGCGCCTTTCGCCTTGACCTCGATCGCCCGTTGTTGATGGGCATCGTCAATCTAACCCCCGATTCGTTTTCCGGAGACGGCCTGGTGGGGCGCGTTGACCGTGCCATTGCCCATGCTCGTGCGCAACTGGAGGCCGGGGCCGACATTCTCGATATCGGTGCGGAGTCATCCCGTCCCGGCGCGGTGCCGACCCCGGAAGACGAAGAGCTGCGCCGCCTCCTGCCAGTCCTGCGCGAGGTGTCCACCTGGGGTGTGCCGATCTCGGTCGATACCTACAAGCCAGCGGTGATGCGGGCGGCGCTGGATGGCGGCGCATCGATGATCAACGACATCAGCGGCATGGCCAACCCTGATGCGCTGGCGGCCGTGTCGGGCAGCCATTGCGCGGTCTGTGTCATGCACATGCAGGGTTCGCCGCTCAATATGCAGCAGCAACCGGCCTACACGGACGTCGTGGCTGAAGTTCGAGGCTTTCTAGTCGCGGCGGTCGATCGCTGCCGCGCCGCCGGCATCGGCGACGAGCGGATTGTCGTGGATCCAGGCTTCGGCTTCGGGAAAACGCTGGATCACAATCTGGCCCTGTTTCGGGCGTTGACCGCAGGAATGGCAGGCCAACTGCCGATTCTGGTCGGGCTGTCGAGAAAATCGATGCTCGGCAGCATCACCGGGCGCACCGTTGACCAACGGTTGGCAGCAAGTCTTGCCGCAGCGCTCATCGCCGCCCAGAAAGGTGCCAAAATACTACGCGTGCATGATGTGGCTGCAACCGCCGATGTTCTGGCGGTGTGGTCGGCAATCGATAAAGGTGAGAGATGAGCAGGAAATACTTTGGTACCGATGGTGTGCGCGGGCGGGTAGGACAGTCGCCGATCACGCCGGAATTTGTCATGCGTCTGGGCTACGCTGCAGGCCGGGTGCTGCTCGATCAGGGTGGGATGCCGGCTGGCGAGCGGCCCACGGTATTGATCGGCAAGGATACCCGGCTGTCCGGCTACATGCTTGAGTCGGCGCTGGAGGCCGGTCTGTCAGCGGCGGGCGTCGAGGTTATCCTGGTCGGACCGTTGCCGACCCCGGCCGTCGCCTATCTGACCCGTGCCTTGCGCCTGCAGGCAGGCATCGTCATCTCGGCATCCCACAACCCGTATTACGATAACGGCATCAAGTTCTTTTCGGCGCAAGGCACCAAGTTGCCCGACCACGTCGAGCATGCCGTCGAGGCGGCCATCGATCAGCCGATGGTCTGTGTTTCCCCCGCCGACCTCGGGCGAGTCAAGCGCATCGAGGATGCCCGGGGTCGATACATCGAGTTTTGCAAAAGCACCTTCCCGACGGCGCTTGATCTGCGCGGCCTGAAAATCGTTGTCGATTGCGCCCATGGTGCGGCCTACCATATCGCGCCCAGCGTTTTCCACGAGCTTGGGGCCGAGGTCGTTTCCGTCGGCGTGCAGCCGAACGGTCTGAACATCAACGACGGCGTCGGGGCAACGGCGCCTGCCGCGCTGCGCGAGGCCGTGTTGGCCAATCGGGCAGATCTTGGCGTGGCGCTGGATGGCGATGCTGACCGCTTGCAGATGGTCGATGCCGACGGCAATCTCTACGACGGCGACCAGTTGTTGTACGCGATCGTGCAGAGTCGCGCCCGCACGGCGCAGGTAAAAGGCGTGGTTGGGACCCTGATGAGCAACCTCGCGCTCGAGCATGCTTTGGGGAACGCCAACATTCCCTTTGCCCGCGCCGCGGTCGGTGACCGCTATGTGATAGAAATGCTGAACGAAAAGGGCTGGCTGTACGGCGGTGAGAATTCCGGTCATATCCTCGCGCTCGATCGTCATACGACGGGGGATGGGATCGTCGCGGCGTTGCAAGTCCTGGCGGCGCTGCGCGAAGTCGGAGGTGACCTCAGGGGCTTGCTGGGAGGTTTGGCCTTGTACCCCCAGCGCTTGATCAATGTTCCGGTGGCACGGGGATTTTCCTGGAAGGAGCATCCTGTCATCACCGCTGCCTTGGCCAAAACCGAGGCGGAACTCAACGGGCGGGGAAGGGTGCTTCTCAGGCCTTCGGGAACCGAGCCTTTGTTGCGCGTCATGGTCGAGGGAGAGGATGCCGAGGAGGTCACTCGGGCGGCGGAAGATCTCGCTGGTAAGGTGCGTGAAGCGGCGGCATAGTTCGTTTGATTCCTTAAATCGTATTGACCAAAAAAACGAGCGGTCGCTATAATTCGAAGGTTTTTCGCCAACGGAATCTCCAGTACATGCGTAGAAAGCTCGTTGCAGGCAACTGGAAAATGCACGGGAGCCTCCAGCATAACGCCGTGCTGATTGATCGAATCGCCGCAAATGTCGAGGGGTTGGTGTGCGACGTCGTCGTCTGCCCGCCTTACCCCTACCTAGCTCAGGTCAGTGATCTTGTCCGCGGTTCTGTGGTAACGCTTGGGGCGCAGTCGGTCAGTGAGCATGATGGTGGTGCGTACACCGGTGAGGTGTCTGCTGGAATGCTGGCAGAGTTCGGTTGCAGCTATGTCCTGGTTGGGCATTCCGAACGCCGGGTGCTGTTCCGTGAGGGCGACGAACTGGTTGCTGCCAAGTTCGAGGCGGTCCAGAGGGCAGGCATGAAGCCCGTTCTTTGTGTCGGTGAATCTCTCGATGAGCGCCGCGCCGGGGTGACTGATGAAGTGGTGGCCAGGCAGGTGTGGGCGGTAGTCAGTCGCCTTGGTGTGCAGGCGTTGGCTAATTCGGTGTTGGCCTACGAGCCGGTTTGGGCTATTGGCACCGGGGTTACGGCGTCTCCGGGTCAGGCGCAGGCTGTGCATGCATCGATCCGTGCTCGCTTGGCGGAGGCTGATCCCGTCGTGGCGGAGGAGTTACGTATTTTGTATGGCGGAAGCGTCAAGCCGCAAAATGCGAAGGAATTGTTTGGGCAGGCGGACATCGATGGTGGCTTGATCGGTGGGGCTGCCTTGGTTGCAGATGACTTTCTGGCGATTTGCCGGGCGGCAGGTTGATGGGTTTATAAAATGAACTGGTTATTTTCTCTCGTATTGACGGTCCATATATTGGTGGCGATTGTCATTATTGGGCTGGTGTTGATGCAACATGGCAAGGGTGCTGACATGGGCGCTGCGTTCGGGAGCGGTGCTTCAGGTAGTCTTTTTGGGGCTACTGGGTCTGCCAATTTCCTGAGTCGGACTACTGGTGTCCTGGCGGCTGTCTTCTTTTCTACCAGCCTGGCCTTGGCCTATATGGGGTCGGCCAAACCAAAAACGGCTGGCAGTGTCATGCAAGAACCGGTACAATCGCAGACTGTTTCGCAGCCTGCTCCGGTCGGTGGCGAATCGCCGACCGGCTCTGCTGATGTGGGTTCCAAGGCAAAAGATATACCGAAGTAACGCAAGGTGGCTTTCTGGTGGCAGGTCCTCCCGGGGAGCCAAAAAAGACGTGCCGACGTGGTGAAATTGGTAGACACGCTATCTTGAGGGGGTAGTGGCGCAAGCT
>CAZGQB010000127.1:0-6165 GCA_964527055.1 uncultured Sulfuritalea sp. | reverse complement strand
CCGACCATGTCAAGGGCATGGCACACATCACCGGCGGCGGCCTCACCGAAAACATCCCGCGCGTCTTGCCGGACCACCTGATGGCGGTCATCGAACGCGGCGAATGGACCCTGCCGCCGCTGTTCCAGTGGCTGCAGCAGGAAGGTCAGGTGGCCGATGCCGAGATGCATCGCGTCTTCAACTGCGGCATCGGCATGGTGGTGATCGTCGCCGCGGCCGACGCCGGCGCGGCGATGCAGCTGCTTGCCGCGGCCGGCGAACAGGTCCATCACATCGGCCTGATCGAGGAACGCAAGGGGCGCGCGCAGACGGTCGTCGTCTGAGGTGTGGGGCGGACTTCGGTCTGCCATGGCCGGCTGAAGCCGGCCCCACAGAGGTTTCCGCCGTGCCGCCAGCGCCGACTATTTCCCCAGGTGCGCCGCGGCTGCCTTCAGCAACGCTGCCGTCGTGCCGCTTGCCAGCGGATCGAAGACGCGCAGGTCATCCATGCTTTTGAGCCAGGTCAGTTGTCGTTTGGCGAACTGGCGTGTGGCGAACACGCCGCGATCGCGCAGTTCGGCGCGCGGCAACGTGCCTTCCAGCATGTCCCAGACCTGGCGGTAGCCGACGCAGCGCATCGAGGGCAGACTGCCGTCGAGTCGGTACTTTTCCCGCAGCATGAGGACCTCTTCCTCCAGTCCGGCATTCAGCATCGCATCGAAGCGTTGTTCGATGCGCCGGTGCAGTGCGCCCCGGTCTTGCGGGATCAGCGCCAGGGCCAGGATGCGGAAGGGCGGCGTGGCGGCCTGCTGTTCGGCGAAGAAGCTGCCGAGCGTGCGGCCGGAAAGGCGCACGACTTCAAGCGCGCGCTGGATGCGCTGGGCGTCTCCGGGTTTGAGGCGCGCCGCCGTCTCCGGATCGAGCGCCGCCAGTTCGGCATGCAGGGCCGGCCAGCCGCGCGCGGCGGCTTCGGCATCGATTCCGGCGCGCAGCGCGGCGTCGGCCTGCGGCAGGTCGGCCAGTCCTTCGCGCAGCGCCTTGACGTAGAGCATGGTGCCGCCCACCAGCAGCGGGATGCGGCCGGCCGCGGTGATGTCTGCCATCTCACGCAGCGCATCGCCGCGAAATTGCGCGGCCGAGTAGCGCTCTTCCGGCGTGATCAGGTCGATCAGGCGGTGCGGAAAGCGCGCCAGCGTCGCCGCGTCGGGCTTGGCGGTGCCGACGTTCATGTCGCGGAACACCTGCGCCGAATCGACGCTGACAATATCGCAGGGAAAGCGTGTCGCCAGTTCGAAGGCCAGCGAAGTCTTGCCGCTTGCAGTAGGGCCGATCAGAAGTATTGCCGGCGGCTGGATCATTACCTGCCGCGCATGAACAGCTTGTCGAGTTCCGCCATCGACAGCTGGACCCAGGTCGGGCGGCCATGGTTGCACTGGTCGGCGCGCTCGGTTTCCTCCATCTGGCGCAGCAGGGCATTCATTTCGGCGAGGCCCAGCGTGCGGTGGGCGCGCACCGCGCCGTGGCAGGCCATGGTCGCCAGCAGTTCGTTGCGCCGGGTTTCCACCACGCGGCTGGCGGGATGCTCGGCTAGGTCCTTGAGCAGTGAATGCACCAGGTCGACCGCGTTGCCGCCGGCCAGCAGCGCCGGCAGCGTGCGCACGGCAAGCTCGCGCGGCCCGGCGGCGGCGACGGCAAAGCCGAGTTCCGCCAGCGCTTCGGCTTGTTCCACGGCGGTGGCCATCTCGGCTTCGCTGGCGGAGAGGACCAGCGGCACCAGCAGCGCCTGCGTTGCCGGCGGGCCGGCATCGAGGCTGTTTTTCAGTTTTTCATAGAGGATGCGTTCGTGCGCGGCGTGCATGTCCACCAGCACCAGGCCGGTGGCATTTTGCGCCAGGATGTAGACGCCATGGATCTGGGCGACGGCATAGCCAAGCAGGGGGGCGGCGCCCTCACCAGAAGTCATGCCCGCGGCGGAGCCGGAGGCGGTATCACCTGCCGACGGCACGGGCGATGCCGCGACTTCGGCAGCATCGAACGCGCTGCGGGCAAATTCCAGATAGGGCCGCGCCGCGGGTTCGCCGACCGCGAGGCCGGCCTGGCGCGCGTAGTAAAAGGCGGCCGGCGCGCGGACCGGTGTCGAAGGTGCTGCCGCTTCCGCTGCCGAGAGCGGGGTGGCCAGCGTGCGCTGCAGGGCGTAAAAGACGAACTGGTGGATGCCGCGCGCGTCGCGAAAGCGCACTTCGGTCTTGGCCGGGTGCACATTGACATCGACGCCGGCCGGGTCGAGTTCGAGGAACAGCACGTAGGCCGGGTGGCGCTGGCCGTGCAGGATGTCGGCCCAGGCCTGGCGCGCGGCGTGCGTCAGCAGCTTGTCGCGGACGAAGCGGCCATTGACGAAGAAGTATTGCTCGTCGCGCCCGGCGCGCGAATAGGCCGGCAGCGCGGCGAGCCCCGACAGTCGCAGCGGCCCGGTACCGGCGTCGAGCGGGCGCGCATGGGGGAAGAACTCGTCGCCGATGATTTCCCGCGCGCGGCGCGAAAAGTTATGCGCAGCGGTATTCCCCGGGACGGCGCCGGCGAGACGGCGCTTCATGCTGCCGTTGTGGCTCAGCGAGAAGGCGACCTCGGGCCGCGCCAGCGCCATGCGCCGCAGCACTTCGTCGCAGTGCGCGTACTCGGTCGCTTCCGACTTGAGGAATTTGCGTCGCGCCGGGGTGTTGTAGTAGAGGTCGGCGACTTCGATCACCGTGCCGGCAGCGAGTGCGGCGGGTGCCACGGCGCCACCTTCGCCGCGCAGGCGGAATGCGTGCGCTTGCGATGCATGCCGGCTGGAAATGGCTACGCGGGCGACCGAAGCGATCGACGCCAGCGCCTCGCCACGAAATCCGTAGCTGGCGACGCGTTCGAGGTCATCGAGGCTGGCGATCTTGCTCGTCGCATGCCGGCTCAGTGCCAGCGGCAGGTCGTCGGGCGCGATGCCGCTGCCGTCATCGGCGACGCGGATCAGGCGCACGCCGCCTTCTTCCAGTTGTACGTCGATCTTCGTCGCGCCGGCGTCGAGGCTGTTTTCCAGCAGTTCCTTGAGCACCGAAGCCGGCCGCTCCACCACCTCGCCGGCGGCGATCTGGCTGATCAGCAGGTCCGGCAGCAGCTTGATGATTCCCATGGGTCGGATTATAGCTTCCGGTAAAATCGCGCCTTTCCGCATCGACCCCGCTCCCCGTGGAACTTCTCGCCCAGTTCATCGACATCGTCCTCCATGTCGACAAGTACCTCGCCATGCTGTTGGCGCAGCACGGCACCTGGATCTACGTCATCCTGTTCCTCATCGTTTTTTGCGAGACGGGGCTGGTGGTGACGCCCTTCCTGCCCGGCGATTCGCTGCTGTTCGTCGCCGGTGCGCTGGCGGCGACCAGCGGCGGAACATTCCGGATCGAGATCGTGATCGCGGTGCTGCTTGCCGCGGCGATCCTCGGCGACAACACCAACTACTGGATCGGCCGCTGGTCCGGCAAGCGCATCCTGGCCTGGGGCGAGACCCACCCGCGCTTCTTCAACCGCAAGGGCTTCGACATCGCGCATGCCTATTACGCGGCGCATGGCGGCAAGACCATGCTGGTGGCGCGCTTCATGCCCTTCGTCCGCACCTTCGCGCCCTTCGTCGCCGGCGTCGCCGGGATGAGCTATCCGCGCTATTTCGCCTTTGATCTCGCCGGCGCCTTCCTCTGGGTCTTCTCCCTGTGCCTGGCCGGCTACTGGTTCGGCAACATCCCCTGGGTCAAAGCCAACCTGTCGCTGATCATCTTCGCCACCATCGGCCTCTCGCTGCTGCCGCTGTTCCTCGCCTGGCTGCGCCACCGCCTGGCGCCGAAGGCCTCCTGACCATGCGCGGCGCCGCCACTGCCGGCATCCTGCTGCTTCTGGCCGGCTGCGCACAGACCGCGGACACGGCGCGTGCGGTGGGCAGTTCGGCATCGAGCTTCGACCCCAAACAGGTGGGCAAGAGCGACATGGACCGCGTCGCCGATGCGCATCGGCGTGCGATATTTTCCAGCGTGCGGGTGCTTGCCGAAAAACTCTACCGGCGCAATCCGCGCGAATGGAAAAAGGGCGGCCATGCCAGCCTCGAAAAGGCGCTGGACCGGCTGCTCGACCCCCGCACCGGCTGGCGCTTGGCCGAGGCGGCGGGCCGCAGCGGCAGCGCCGCGATCCTGCTCAGCCTGCAGGCCGACTTCGACGGCGACCGGGTGGCCGTCTTCATCGCCGGCATGGGCGGCATGCTCAACGCGGCCTTCGAGGAAAAGACGGAATTCTTCATGCTCGACGAGCTCGACGCGCAGAAGCTCTACAACAGCGCGCGCAACCTTGAGATCGCCGCCTGGAAACTGGCCAATGCGCGCGATGCCGGCGGCGTCCCGCTGCTGCTCAGCAATGAGATGGCGCAGGGCGGGCAGCCGGCAAACCTCAGCTTTGAGCGCGAATTCGGCAAGATGATCGGCAACCTCGACATCCTTTCCGCCCTGGTCGCCGAAAAGGGGCACCGGATCATCGCCCGCGTGGTGCAAAACCTTGCCACGGCGGTGTTCCTGCCGGTAGGGAAATTTTGATGAAGCGCTACGTGATCCTGATTTCCGGTCGCGGCAGCAACATGCAATCGCTGCTTGATGCCGGTCTCCCCGGCACCTGTGCCGCGGTGGTCAGCAACCGCCCCGAGGCGGCGGGCCTCGCGCTGGCCGCCGCGCGCGGCATCGCCACCGTCGCCCTCGACCATTGCGGCTTCGCCACGCGCGAGGACTTCGATGCCGCGCTGGCGGCCGAGGTCGGGCGCCACGCGCCGGACCTGGTCCTGCTCGCCGGCTTCATGCGCATCCTCGGCGACGGCTTCGTGCGCCGCTTCGAAGGCCACCTGCTGAACATCCATCCCTCCCTGCTGCCGGCCTTTCCCGGCATCCAGACCCACGCCCGGGCACTGGCCGCCGGTGTCCGGGTGCATGGCTGCAGCGTGCATTTCGTCACCCCGGCGCTGGACGGCGGTCCGATCATCGCCCAGGCCGCGGTACCGGTGCAGGCCGGCGATGACGAGGCCGGCCTTGCCGCCCGCGTGCTGGCGGAGGAGCACGTGCTGTATCCGCGTGTCGCACGCTGGTTCCTCGAAGGACGGCTGGCTCTGTGCGACGGCCGCGCCCGCGTCGCCGGCGAGACTGCAGTGACCGCAGCGCTTCATGTGCCGCAAACCGCCTGAGTTCGTCGCTGCGATGCGGTTCTGAGATGCCGCTCCTTCTTGCATTGGCAGCTTCGGCCCTGCTCCACGTCGCCGCGGTGGTCGCTCCGGGCTGGACCTTGCCGGAAGCGCTCGAACCCGATCCGACGCCGACCATCGACGCCGTGCTGGCCAAGGGGCCGGCGCGTGCCGAGAGTGTGCCGGTGGCGAAGCAGGTGCCGAAACCTCCGGCCAGGAAGCCGGTTCCTTCCGTAGCGGCGCAAGCTGCTGTCGTTGCCGAGACACGGTCCGCGCCTTCTGCCCTCACCGCCGCGGCGCAAGTCGCCGCGGAGCCCGCGTTTGCCAATGCCGACCCGCAAAGCGAAGCATCCGCTGCGCCGAGTGATCCGGCCAAGGTTCTTGAACCGCCGGCGTTGCCAGCGGCGAACCTGGCGCTGCCGGGCAAGGGTCGCGTGCGCTACATCGTTACCCGCGGTGAAGGCGGTTTCGTCATCGGCGAGTCCGTGCATAGTTGGGATCACGACGGCTTTACCTACCGGCTGGAAAGCCTGACCGAGACCACCGGGATCGCGGCGGTATTCAAGCCGGCCCGGATAGTCCAGAGCAGTCGGGGCGATGTCGGCGCGGCGGGTTTGCGCCCGCGCGAATTCCGCCATGAGCGCGCCGGCGGCATCGACAGTGCAAGCTTCGACTGGTCGCGCGGCGTCGTCGCCTATGCCGGGCGCGAGACAGGCCTGGTCGAGGGTAGCCAGGACATGCTCTCGATGTATTACCAGCTGGTACTGCTGGCGCCGCGCGGCGGTGCGGTCGAGATGCAGATCGCCAGCGGCCGCAAACTGGCGAATTACCGCTTCGAGGTCCTCGGCGAGGAAACCCTGAGCTTCCCGGCCGGCGAGCGGCAGGCGGTACGCATCAGGACGCGCAGCGGCAACGACCACATCGAAATGTGGCTGCCGGTCGGTGCG
>CAZGQB010000126.1:0-6170 GCA_964527055.1 uncultured Sulfuritalea sp. | reverse complement strand
GTGGTGGACAAGGCCAAGCAGGTCGGTCGCGCCGCCGATGACTATGTGCATGACAATCCCTGGCGCTCGGTGGGTGTCGCCGCCGGCATCGGCTTCATCGCCGGCCTGCTGATCGGCCGTCGCTGAACCCGGCCATGATCGACCCGGCGGGTGATACGCCGGGCCGACACGGTTTGTTCGCTTCGGCGAAAGGCCTGCTCGGCACCGGCGTCGCCCTGCTCCACAATCGCCTCGAACTCCTCGGCGTCGAACTGGCCGAGGAGCGGACGCGCTTGTTTTCGATGCTCGCCTATGGCGGGGTGGCTTTCCTCTGCCTTGCCGCCGGTCTGATCTTCCTTGCCGTATTTCTCACGGTCTTGATGTGGGACAGCAACCGCCTGCTCGCGCTGGCGGTCTTTTCCGCACTTTTCCTCGGCGCCGGCGTTGTCAGCCTGCTGGTAACCATGAGCCTGGCGCGATCGGGCTCGAAACTGTTTTCCGCCAGCCTGGCTGAATTGCGCAAGGATCAGCAGGCACTGACGTCGGGCGATGCTGCGAGGCCGCAGTGAATGAACTCCCGCGCGATTGAGCTCGCCCTCAAGAAACAACGGCTGCAGATCGCCGGCACAGATTTGCGCACCGACTTCGCCCGTCACGCCGCAGGCTTGATGCCCGTCTTCGTCGGTGCCGACATCGCGGTCGTCGGCGCGCACTGGGTTCGCCGCAACCGGGAGATCGTCGTTGCGGTCGCAGTTGCGCTGCTCATCATCCGGCCCGGAAGCATCATCGGCTGGGCGCGTCGCGGCTTCGTCATGTGGCGGCTGTGGCGGGACTTTCGGGATTTCCTCGATCGACGCCTGCCCCCGATCCGGCAGCGTTGAGCCCCGAGCAAAGGAAAAGCCGCTGAACCTGACGGATCAACGGCTTTTGGAGTGCTGGTGGTGATGGGGGGACTTGAACCCTCGACCTACGGATTATGAATCCGTCGCTCTAACCAGCTGAGCTACATCACCATGCAAAGGGGCGGGATTATCCTCGGCGCACGCTTGCCTTGTCAAGGCGGGGGCCCGTGGGCGACAATTGCGCGATGGATTTTGACGTCATCATTGTGGGCGGCGGCCTCGCCGGTTTGAGCCTTGCGGCGGCCTTGCGCCGCTCGAACCTGTCGGTAGCCCTGGTCGAGGGGAAGGCACCGAGCTTCCCCGAAACCCTGGATTCGCGCATCTATGCGATCAGTCCGGCCAATGCGGATTTTCTCGACGAACTGGGCGCCTGGGGCCTTCTGGATGCGGCGCGCATGGAAGCCGTGCGCACCATGGAAATTCACGGCGATGCGGGCGGCCGGCTGGATTTCACCGCCTATGGCTGCGGCGTTGCCGAACTAGCCTGGATCCTCGAGTCCTCGCTGATCCAGCGCGAATTGTGGGAAACGGTCAAACGCCAGGGCAACCTGGCGCTGCTCTGCCCGGCGCGCCCGCAAGCGCTTACCATCGGCCCCGATGCCGCGTTGCTGAATCTGGCGGACGGTCGCAGCCTTTCGGCACGACTGATCGTGGCCGCCGACGGCGCCGAATCCTGGACGCGGGCGGCGGCGGGAATCGCGGTTCGCTTCGACCCCTACGACCAGCAGGGCGTGATCGCCAACTTCGCCACCGAACTGCCCCATCACGGTACGGCTTTCCAATGGTTCCGCACCGACGGGGTGCTGGCGTGGCTGCCGTTGCCTGGCAATCGCATTTCCATGGTCTGGTCGGCCCCGGAAGATCACGGGCGCACTCTGCTGACCCTGGCCCATGACGAACTTTGCTGCCGGGTCGCCGAAGCGGGCAGCCACCGCCTGGGAGCGCTGAATCTGATCACGCCACCCGCCGGCTTTCCCTTGCGCCTGATGCGTGCGCCGAGTACCGTGGCTCCTCGACTGGCGCTGATCGGCGACGCCGCACATACCATTCATCCGCTTTCCGGCCACGGCATCAACCTCGGCTTCCAGGATGCGCGGGAGCTGGCCGCCGTCCTGTGCGACAAACCCGGCCATGTCGATTGCGGCGACCTCGGGCTGTTGCGGTCTTATGCGCGGGCGCGCAAGGAGGAAGCCGTAAGCTTGCAAACGCTTACGGACAGCCTGCACGACCTTTTTCGCCCCGCAACGCATTCCCTGACCCGCCTGCGCAATTTCGGATTGAACCTCACCAATGCTTTGCCTGTCGTAAAGAACCTGCTGGTCCGCTACGCGCTGGCGTCCTGATGCCGGCCCCCCCCGAATTTCCCTGGAGAAACCATGAAATCACCCCTGCTTGCGGCCGCACTGGCCTGTCTGTCGTTCGCCGCCCTCGCCGACGAGGCCGATGTAAAGAAAGCCGTCGAGGCGAAACTGGGCAAGGTCGAAAAGATCGTCAAGGCGCCCCTGGCGGGAATCTGGGAAGTGACGGTGGACGGCCAGATTTTCTACGCCGACGACAAGGGCGGCTACCTGATCTTCGGCAACCTGCTGGACATGAAGACCGGCAAGAACCTTACGGCGGAACGCCAGTTCAACGCGCTGCCGCTGGAGCTGGCGGTCAAGCAGGTACGCGGTTCGGGCAAGAATGTCATGGTCACCTTCGAGGACCCGAACTGCGGCTATTGCAAAAAACTGGCAAAGGACGTCCTGACGCTGAAGGATGTCACCGTGTATACCTTCCTGCTGCCGGTGCTGGGCGACGATTCCTACGAAAAATCCAAGGCCATCTGGTGTGCGCCGGACAAGTCCAGGGCCTGGGTGGACTGGATGACCGCCGGCAAGGCGCCCCCTGCGGCGCCGGCGAAGTGCGACCTCAACGGCCTCAACAAATCGGCGCAACTGGGGGGCAAGTTGCGCATCAACGGCACGCCGGCGATTTTCTTCGCCAACGGCGAGCGCGTCGGCGGCTACATTCCCGCCGCGGAAATCGAGAAGCGCTTCGGCTCCGGCGGCTGACCATCCGCTGCGGGCGGGGGCCGTACGACGTACCCCAACCAGACCCGCAGCGCCGCCCCCCCCCGACGTCGTCGAGCGGCTTGGCTGTGAGCGCGTCGCCTGCAGCGATACGGGAACCGCCCCCGGCGCTCACGGGCGGCCGATTGCTGCGCCGCAAAATCAATTTTATTCGCCGTTCAGTTGCTTTTATGCGCCGGAAGGCAGAGACTTTCCCCGCTGCAATGGCGGAAATCAAATAAAAAGGAGGAGTCAGATGCAAGTCTCACGGCGGCAGTTCTTCAAGATCTGCGGCGCCGGCATGAGCGGGTCGTCCATCGCACTGATGGGATTCTCGCCCACATCGGCCCTGGCGGAGGTGCGCAGCTACAAGCTGGCCCACGCCACGGAAACCCGCAACATGTGCCCCTACTGCTCGGTCAGTTGCGGGGTCCTGATCTACACCACGGGCGACAAGTCCAAGAACGCGAAAGCGGACATCATCCACATCGAGGGCGACCCGGACAATCCCGTCAATCGCGGCACGCTTTGCCCCAAGGGCGCCGGCCTGATGGACATGGTCAAGAGTCCGAACCGGATCAAGTTCCCCGAAGTGCGCGAGCCGGGCAGCAATGAATGGAAGCGCATCTCCTGGGATGACGCACTGACGCGCATCGCCAAGCACATGAAGGCCGACCGCGACACCAACCTGATCGAGAAGAACGCCGACGGCGTGACGGTCAATCGCTGGAACACCACCGGCTTCCTCGCGTCCTCCGCCGCCGGCAACGAAGCCGGCTACATCACGGTAAAGGTCCTGCGCAGCCTGGGAGTCGTCGCACTCGACACGCAAGCCCGCATCTGACACGCCCCCACGGTATCCAGTCTGGGTCCGACATTCGGGCGTGGCGCAATGACCAACCACTGGGTCGATTTGAAAAATTCGGACCTCGTGATCGTCATGGGCGGCAATGCCGCCGAAGCGCATCCCTGCGGTTTCAAATGGGTGATCGAAGCAAAGAAGGATCGCAAGGCCAGGCTGATCGTGGTCGATCCGCGCTTCACGCGCTCGGCCGCCGTTTCCGATTTCTACGCGCCGATCCGCGCCGGCAGCGACATCGCCTTCCTCGGCGGCGTGGTCAACTATCTGCTGTCCAATAACAAGATCCACCTCGATTACGTCAGGAACTACACCAACGCGGCGTTCCTGATTGACGAGGGCTTCAAGTTCGAGGATGGCTTCTTCTCCGGCTACAACCCGGAAAAGCGCAGCTACGGCAAGGACACCTGGAAATACCAGATGGGCAAGGACGGCTTCGCCATGGTCGATCCGACCCTGGAGAGCCCGAACTGCGTGTTCCAGCTGATGAAGAAGCACTACAGCCGCTACACGCCGGAACTGGTGAGCAAGACCACCGGTACGCCGAAGGACCAGTTCCTCAAGGTCTGCGAGATGATCGCGGAGACCGCGGCGCCGGACAAGACCATGACGATCTGTTATGCCTTGGGCTGGACGCAGCACTCGGTCGGTTCGCAGAACATCCGCACCATGGCCATGATCCAGCTCCTGCTCGGCAACATGGGCATGGCGGGCGGCGGCATCAACGCGCTGCGCGGCCACGCCAACGTGCAGGGCATCACCGACATGTGCCTCTACTCGGAAGTGCTGCCCGGCTACCTGTCGGCGCCGACCGATGCCGACGTCGATCGCAAGACCTATCTGGAAAAGCGCACGCCGAAACCGCTGCGCCCCAACCAGATGAACTTCCCGCAGAACTTCCCGAAGTGGTTCACCAGCCTGCAGAAGGCCTGGTACGGGAATGCGGCGACCGACAAGAACGACTACGGCTATGACTGGCTGCCGAAGAAGGACACCGCTTACGACGTGCTGGCGATTTTCGAGCGCATGCACCAGGGCAAGATGAACGGTTTCTTCTGCCAGGGCTTCAATCCGCTGGCTTCGGTCTCCAACAAGAAGAAGATCGGCGAAGGCCTGGCCAAGCTGAAGTACCTGGTGATCATGGATCCGCTGGCCACCGATACTTCCGAGTTCTGGAAACCGCATGGCGAGTTCAACGAGGTCGACGCCTCGAAAGTCCCGACCGAGGTGTTCCGCCTGCCGGCCAACCTCTTCGCCGAGGACACCGGGTCCTTCACCAGTTCCGGGCGCGTCATCCAGTGGCACTGGAAGGCGGCCGACGCTCCGGGCGAATCGAAGAGCGACGTCGAGATCATGGCCGCGCTGTTCCAGAAGCTCAAGGCGATGTATGCCAAGGACGGCGGCAAGCTGCCCGAGCCGATCCTCAACCTGAGCTGGCCGCACCGCATCCCCGACAAGCCGTCGCCGGCGGAACTCCTCATGGAGATTTCCGGCAAGGCGCTCGGCGATGTCTTCGATCCCAAGGACAAGACCAAGGTGATCGTCAAGGCCGGCGAGCAGGTGGCCGGCTTCGCCCAGCTGCGCGATGACGGGTCCACCCAGTGCGGCAACTGGATCTACGGCGGCTGCTGGTCGCAGGCGGGAAACCTCACCGCGCGGCGCGACAACTCCGATCCGTCCGGGCTGGGGCAGACGCTGAACTGGGGCTTCTCCTGGCCGGCCAACCGTCGCATCCTCTACAACCGCGCCTCCTGCGATCCGGCGGGCAAGCCCTGGGATCCCAAGCGCGCGGTGATCCGCTGGAGCGGCACGGCCTGGGGCGGCAACGACGTACCCGACATGCGGCCCGACGCGGCGCCCGACGAAGGGGTGATGCCCTTCATCATGACGCCGGAAGGTGTGGCGCGACTGTTCGCGCCGGCCATGGCCGACGGTCCCTTCCCCGAGCATTACGAGCCCTTCGAGACGCCGCTGGACAAGAACCCCTTCCATCCCGGCAACCCGAAAGCCCTCAGCAATCCGGCCGCCCGCGTATACAAGGGCGACATGGAAGTGTTCGGCAAGGCCAAGGACTTCCCCTACGTGGCCACCACTTATCGCCTTGTCGAGCATTTCCACTTCTGGACCAAGCACGCCAGGATCAATGCCGTGCTGCAGCCGGAACAGTTCGTCGAGATCAGCGAGACCCTGGCCAAGGAAAAAGGCATCGCCAATGGCGACAAGGTCAAGGTGCGCAGCAACCGCGGTTTCATCAAGGCGGTGGCCGTGGTGACCAAGCGCATTCCGACCCTCGATGTCGACGGCAAGAAGGTGCACACCGTCGGTATCCCGCTGCACTGGGGCTTTATGGGCGCCGCCCGCAAGGGCTGGGGGCCGAAC
>CAZGQB010000125.1:0-6224 GCA_964527055.1 uncultured Sulfuritalea sp. | reverse complement strand
GCTGGGGTCGAAGAGTTTTTTGATCGTCATGTTTTGCCTCAATGATTAGCCGCCGACGTGGACAGAGCGGTAGTTGCCATCGTCGGGGTAGAACCCCAGGAATTTGAGTCGGGTCTTGCCGGTGCGCACGCCAGGGTAGAAGAACACTGTGGGCACATGGAACTTGCCTTGCAGCTTGCCTTCGATGACACCGATGCGTGTGTAGGGATGCAGCGCCTCAAGGTCGGTGACCAGCAAAATGGCCTTAGGCTTGCCCTCAAGCTCGGCCAGCTTGGCTTCGATGCGTGCCTGCAACGCGCCATTACTGATGGCATTGGCGAGCGACGCATTGGTCTTGTCCCATGCCAACGGCGCTTTCTGATCGGCTGCGAGCCAGATCTTGCGAAGCGGTGCCTTCTCGATAATGTCAGCAACATGCTCGGCGATCGAAAAGGTTTCGACTTCCCAGCCTTCGTTGCGCAGTCGGTGCATCCACGCGGGTGTTTCGCGCTTCACATTGAGAATCTGATTCGGTGGGAAAACCAAGTAGAAAATAGGCTCGAAGCTGGCATGGCCGAACTCGCGCCCCTGCTTGATTCGCTCCATCAACTCATTGAAATCAGCTTTGAGCGATGACATCGATCAGTTCCTCCATGCTTTTATAGGTCCACCCGATATGCACGACATCGGAGGCGGCCTGGAAAATGAGCAGGCCTTGTAATGACAAACGTTTCAGTTGGTCTCGGACGTCGGCACGTTCCAGCCCGAAGAGATCCCAGTCGGAGCTTGAAACAATTTGGTTGTCGCCGAGACCACTGAACTTCAAGTCGTAGGCCAAGTAGGCGGCGACCTTTGGCAAGATGCGATACGCAGCAATAGAGCGCTGGTTGCGGCCTGTGGTGGTGAGCAATCCATAGTCGGCACAGCATCCCATCAAATACGATGAGATGCGCTTGATGGTGGTCTCAGACCATGGCTTTTGCGTTTTTCCTTCGCGCACGCTGTTGGCAACAAATGTGCGTGCGTCTTCCAGTTGAAGGTCGTTTCGCCCGGCTGAATAGCGCGCCCAGTAAACCTCTCGGACAAAGTCTGCCAACACAAGATTGGCGCGCGCCGTATAGATAAAGAGCAGCTGATTGAGCTCGGCGATCGTGAAACGATCAACCAGGGACTTGAGGCGCGCGGCAACGTGCGGGTCGCGCATGTAGCGTGGGGCAAAGCACTCGGCAACAATATTGCGTAGGCGTCTTGCCGTTACCAAAGGGAAGCGACCCGATGCCAGCGCCGCTTCATAGAGCTGCGACGCACTCATACCAGGCTGATAAACCTGGAGCAGTTGCCTTGTTTCTTCTAGGAGACCCAGCCCAGCTTGTAGCTGGGTGGTGTAGTAGCGCTGCTGACTCACTCAACCTCCCGAACGTAGGGGAACGTCTGAATTCCGGAGGTGAAGGCGGCACAATAAAAGCCCGCAGCACGTTGTAATTCGGCTTTGATGTCTTGACTCATCTGCCCCAGTGACACGGGGCCCGGTGATGCGGATTCTGCTTTTTCAGCCAATTCAGTCAGGCGCGTCAGCGCCAACTCACGATTCGCCAATCTGGCTTGCACTGCTTGAACAAATGTGGCGTCGTTGAGAGCATCTGCTGATGCTTGTTCGAGTCCTATAGGCAAGCGGAAAAGGTGATAGATACGGCCTACACCAATGGCTTCGTCGTGGACTTTTGCCGCCGCTGCCGTTGCCCCTTGGTATTGGGCAAGAAACAAAGAGCGGTTGAATATAGGCGCCAAAAAAGCAGTGGCTGTGGCGCTGAAGAACTCGCAGCCCCACCAATTGCCCTGGTCCTTCTCTCCAAGGTAACCAATCAGAACTCGGAGCTCTGCGATTGTTGTTGCGATAGCGTTCATCAAAAGTCCTAAATCGTTTTTTCAACTATGCGGCTGGGCAGCACAGTTAATAATTTGTCTTCGCCTCGTCCAAGCGGGGTTCTTTGTAGCCTGGTGCCAAAACAGCATTCTTGACGCCGTATAGCGCCAGGTGGTCCTTCAGCCAGAGCCGGTGCTCATGTCCACGCAGACTATGGTCCGGAGAGCAGTCGACACTCCATTGCCTCAGGATGTATCCAGCGGTCGCAGCCCGCAGCTTCATCCGCAATGAACCGCGAACCATGCCGTAGTCCATCTCCGTAATCTCGGGACGGGGCTGGTCCGGGTGCGGCACCATCTCCAGTTCGACGATCCGGGTCCACTGAATGTCTTGATCGCTCATCTCATGGGTTGCAACTGACTGCCCCTTGAGCACAACGGGGTTTTTGATCCGGGTGATGACGAAATCCCGGAACTCCTGAGACTTCCGGTCGAACGCCCTGACATGCCACCTCAGGCCGTTGTCGATCAGCGCAAAGGGAACGACTTCCCGCTCAGTACAGCCGCTAGATATGGAGTAGTACTCAACGCGGAGCGGACACCCCTGATGGATCGCACGAGTCACGCTTGCCAAGACATCCAGATCCGGGTGTGTGAGCCGTGACGGGCTTTCGCTAGCCACCCACGCATTGAGCCGCATCGGTTCGCCGTCTCCAAAGCCCTGAGTCAGCCAAGACAGCACCCGTTCCGGGGGATAGTCGAACACGGGCCGGAAGTCCGGTCCCAGGACGTAAGCCTTGCCTTTGGGGTCGTAGTCGATGTTGCCCGGAGACAACTCCTTATAGAGCGCTAAATCCCGGGTTGCCGCTGCGGACTGGATGCCAAACCGCCCAACCAAGTCCTGCCGACGGATCTCCCCCACGAAGCGCACACGCAGCTCAATGAACGCGAGCCGGTCGCGCTGAGGCTGGGTCAGTTCTGCAAGTTGGTCTTTGGGCATTCCAGAGTGCTCTATCGGGTTAACGAATGCTTGTACGGGTTGTTGCGAGAAGTATATAAGCTGCTCTAGAATGTGGCAATGCAATGTTTTTGATTCTTGTATGCGTTGCATTGTGATTACCACATGACGGGCGATGCCCGCACTTTGGAGCATGGGAGTGAAAGCAGACAAAGCCATCGCGACCTACCGGCGTATGCGGGCGCAGCCGCTGTGGCGTCTGCTTGCCTCGACTACCGGGCCCACCGTCATTGGCCTGCTTCAATCTCATCTGTATGAGAGCGAGCGAAGCCTTCCTGCCTCCATTTTTCACGAACGCATCGCAAGGGATCTCGAAGAGCTGCGCGCCCAAGGCGAAGACTTTCCCCAAACGGCACAGGCTTATGTCGCCAGCTGGCTCGCCGATGGCTACTTGGAACGACGCTTCCCGGCTGGGGCTTCAGAAGAAGAATATGAACTATCCACAGCGGCTGTCGAAGCCATTCGGTTCGTGTCTGGACTGGCACAGCCGCACTCAGCCGCGACCGAAAGCCGCCTGACCCTCGTTATCGAGGCCTTGGCCCGACTTGCCGAGGACACCGACACCGACAAGTTCCGACGCATCGACCGGCTCATGGCCGAGCAAGCCCGTATCGACAAGGAGATTGACGCCATCCAGAAGGGGCAGATGCGCGTGCTACCCCATACAACGGCACTCGAGCGCACGCGGGAGATCATCACGCTGGCCGACGATCTGGCCGGTGATTTCCGTCGTGTCCGCGATCAGTTCGACCAGCTCAATCGAGATCTCCGTGAACGCATCATGGACAACGATGGCAATCGTGGAGATGTGCTGGATTCGCTGTTCGCCGGAATCGACCTGATTTCAGAGAGCGACGCAGGAAGGACTTTCTCCGCTTTCTGGCGTTTGCTCACGGACCCAGAACAGGCGGCCACGCTTGATCAGGCGCTTGATAGCGTCATGTCGCGGGAGTTCGTGGGGCAGCTCGATGCCAAGGAGCGTCGGTTCCTTCTGCGGCTAACGCGCACCCTTCTTGAGCAGGGCGGCATGGTTCACGAGGTGCTCCAGACCTTCGCGCGCAGCCTGAAGCACTTCGTCCAGAGTCGTGAATACCTCGAGCAGCGCCGACTCAATCACCTGCTGAAAGACGCCCAGCGCGCAGCACTGGCCCTGAAGAACGAGGTCAGGGCCACAGAAACCCTCCAATACACGCTTGAGCTAACGAGCAGTCGTTTGCGCTCATTGTCTCAATGGGTGCTGCACGACCCATCCCTACAAGCATTGCCCGGGCAGATGGCAGAGGGGGATGCGCCGCCAATCGACCTTGAGTCTGTGAGCGAACTGGTCGCACAGTCCGAGATCGACTTCCGAACACTGAAGGCCAACGTGCTGGCTGTCCTGGAGCAACGCTCCCAAGCATCCATTGCCGACGTGCTGGAGCAATTCCCCGCTGCACAGGGGCTCGGCAGCGTCGTCGGCCTGCTGGCGTTGGGCAGTCGGCATGGGTTCAAAGCCGACCACAGTGAAACCGTAGGCTGGGTTGGAGGCGACGAGGCGCGTCGTAGCGCCCGAATTCCAAAGATCTTCTTTTTGAGGGAGCGGGCCAATGAACTGGTCTGAGAACGACGAATCGGCAATACCAGCCGAAGCACAAGCGCCAGATGCAGCTCAAGCACCTACCAACACCCTCTTCATGGGTGACAGCGGCGAGTTGGCACTGGATACCCGGCGCGCACTAGTACAACTGCTGGCAGGGCCAT
The DNA here is from genome assembly GCA_964527055.1 of uncultured Sulfuritalea sp. Classification (GTDB taxonomy): domain Bacteria; phylum Pseudomonadota; class Gammaproteobacteria; order Burkholderiales; family Rhodocyclaceae; genus Sulfuritalea. The sequence continues at coordinate 1,624 of CAZGQB010000125.1, read as the reverse complement.
CGCTCGACGGACGTCGGCATCCAAAACTGTGGCCGATCTTGGCGCGAGACGAAGCGGTGATACGTCGGCGTCTTGCCGAACTGTTTCTCGAACTGGTCATCGATCGGGATGTGCAAGTGGCCTTCACGCGTCAGGCAGATACCGGCGACCTCGAAGTGCCACTCCTGCTGCGTCGCGCTCAGCTGACGTTCATTGACTCCATCCTGCTGCTCCACCTTCGCCAGCGATTGACCCAGGCGGACTCGCAGGGGGATCGTGCCGTGGTGTCGACAGATGAGATCACGGAGTTTCTATCCCTTTATGAGCGCGCCGCCAACACCGACCGTGCAGGGTTCGTGAAACGGGTTCATGCCTCCATCGAGAAGATCAAGAAGCACAGCATCCTTCAGAAAATTCGCTCGAGTGAGGATCGCTTCGAGATTTCGCCGACGCTGAAGCTCCTCTTCTCGGCAGAGGAAATACAAGCGCTGACGCACCTGTATCAGCGCATGGCGGCCGGAGAGACGCCAGCGCAACTGGTTCAGACTGACTCTGACGAGGAGGCCGACCAATGATCTCGGAACCCCAAACCGCCTCCTTGTTCGCCCGCGAGCAGTTCCGGATGACCCGCCTGCAGGTTTACAACTGGGGCACTTTCTCCGGCCTGCACGACGTACCGATCAGCGAGCGAGGCTTTCTGTTTGTCGGACGATCCGGCGCTGGAAAGTCGACGCTTCTCGATGCATTTTCGGCGTTGCTGACGCCACCTCGCTGGATCGATTTCAACGCTGCTGCGCGCGAGGCAGACCGCAGTGGCCGAGACCGGAACCTCGTCACCTACATACGTGGTGCGTGGGCAGAACAGAAGGATGGGGAGTCGGGTGAGATCGCAACGCGCTACCTGCGCTCGGGGACAACGTGGTCAGCCTTGGCACTGAGCTACCAGAACGCCTTGGGCCAGTCTGTGGTGTTGGTTCAGGTGTTCTGGCTGCGGGGCAATGCGAACGGCAGCACCGACGTCAAACGCCACTACCTTGTCATGGAGCGGGCCTTTGACCTGCGCGAGCTCGAGGACTTCGGCCAATCCAACTTCGACATCCGTAAGCTCAAGCAGTCCTTCCCGGAGGCATTCGCCCGCGACGAATTTCGTCCCTATTGCGAACGGTTCTGCCGTCTGCTCGGCATCGAGAGCGAAATGGCGCTGCGTTTGCTGCACAAAACCCAGTCGGCTAAAAACCTCGGCGACCTCAATACCTTCCTGCGCGACTTCATGCTCGACAAGCCCGAGACCTTCGAGGTAGCGGATCGCTTGGTCAGTGAATTTGGCGAGCTCAATGCGGCCCACCAGGCAGTCGTCACGGCCCGCGAGCAGGTTCAAACGCTCGCGCCAGCGCGGGACCAGCACCTGCGCAGGGACTCGCTGATGCTGCAGCGCAATGGCTTGGATGAGCTTCGGTTGGGCGTGGACGGCTACCGGGAGATCCGCCGCATTGATCTCCTCAAGCAGCATGTCCAATCCCTGCAGGTGCAAGCCAGTGGCACTGAAGGCGAAGTGAGTCGACGTCAAAGCACCCTGGATAACCACTCCACGACCTTGCGCGATCTGGAGCGACAGCACCGTGAAGCCGGCGGTGATCAGATCGAG
>CAZGQB010000124.1:2550-6224 GCA_964527055.1 uncultured Sulfuritalea sp. | reverse complement strand
TGTCGTCGCGCACGCTGAGCGCGCTGGCGCTGGCCTACCTGCTGCTGGTGCTGGGCCGCTATCTCGACGTCACCGCGCCCAGCCTGTTCGGCCGCGAAGTGAACCTTTACTGGGACGGCGCGCAGATTCCGCGCTTCCTGTGGGTGACGGCGCAGGACTTTCCCTGGTGGCTCAGCACCGGCGTGGTCACCGTGGCGGTGCTGCTGCTGTGGGGCCTGCATCGCCTGCTGCGCTGGGCCATCGCGGTGACGGCAGAGCACGCCGTGCCGCATGCGCTGCGCGCGCGCTGGGCCTGGCTCGCCACCGCGGCGGCGACGGTGCTGGTCGCGGCCAACTACGCCGGCGTACGCGAGACCTGGCCGGTGGTCTCGAAGCCGGTGATCCCGACCTACGTGCGCCAGGCCGACCTGCTGCTCACCTCGATGTCGGCGCAGCGGCTCGGGCAGGTGCTGCCGCCGTCCACCACGCTGCAGGCGGCGCTGGCGGCGCCGCCCGGCAAAGCGCTGGGTACGCTGGGCGGGCGCGACGTGTATCTGATCTTCATGGAGTCCTACGGCGCGGTGACCTACGACAACCCGCGCGCGGTGACCGGGCTGGCGCAGGCGCGGCGGCGCTTTGCCGATGACATTGCCGCCGGCGGCCGCCAGGTGGTGTCCGCCTTCATCAGCTCGCCGACTTACGGCGGTGCCTCGGACCTGGCGCACCTGAGCGTGCTGTCCGGCATCGACTTGTCCAACCCGATGCGCCACGACCTGCTGCTGACCACCGACCGGCCGACGCTGTCCACCCTGTTCCGCGCCAATGGCTACCGGGTTTTCGGGCTCTACCCGGCGCTGTGGTGGGAGTGGCCGGAGCGCGCCTACTACGGCTTCGACGAGTTCCTCGCCAGCCGCGAGCTGGATTACCGCGGGCCGCCGCTGGGCTACTGGAAGATCCCGGACCAGTTCGCGCTGGCGCGCTTCGAGCAGCTGCATCCGCGCGGCGCCGACGCGGCGCCGCGCTTCGTGTTCTTTCCGACCATCACCTGCCACTTCCCGTTCAGCCCGGTGCCGCCCTACCAGCCCGACTGGCAGCGTGTGCTGGGCGACAAGCCTTTCGACGCCGCCGAACTGGCGCGCTCGGAAAGCGAGCAGGTGGCCTGGCTCAACATGTTTCCCGATTACCTGCGCATGGTCGAGTACACCTACCGCTGGCTGGGCGGCTTCCTGCGCCGGGCGGAAGCGCGCGAGACGGTGTTCATCCTCCTCGGCGACCACCAGCCGACGGCCAACATCAGCGGCGAGGGTTCCTCGTGGGACGTGCCGGTGCACATCGTTTCGCGCGACCCGGCGCTGCTGAAGCGCTTCACGGAACTGGGCTTCCATGCCGGGCTGAACCCGCCGCGCAAATCGCTGGGCGGCATGCACGAGCTGACCGCGCTGGTGCTGCGCGCCTTCGCCGCGCCGCAAGCGCCGGCGACGCTGATCGCGGCGCAGACGGCGACGATGCCGACGCCCGCTGCGACCCTTACCACCCTCGGCGGTACGCAGCGATGAGCCCGACGGCTTCACCCTTGCTGCGCCGTCCGGCCTGGCTGGCGCCGTTTGCCGCGCCCTTGGTCGCGCCGATCGTTGCGCTGTTCGCCGCGCTGCTGCTGGCCAGCCTGGCGCGCCATCGGCTGGTCGAACCGGCCGCGCTCACCGCCTTGTGCGACGCCATGCCCTGGGACAGCCCGCGCTGCATCGTGCGCAGCCTCACGGTGCAGGCCTTTGCCGGCGGGCGCCTGGGTATGTTCGCGCTGGCCCTTGCCGTGCTGGCGCTGCTGACGCGCTGGCGCACGGCCGGCCTGATCGCGCTGGCCGCCGCCGGTGCCGGGCTGGTGCTCTACTCGACGCGCTGGGCCGCGCCGGCGGCGCTGCTGGCCGGGCTGGCGCTGTTGCCCGCCACGACCGCGGGGCCGGCGCGATGAGTCCAGCCGCCGGCAATCGCCAGCGCCAGCAGCAGCGCCGCGTAGAGCAGCGCCTGCGTGTTGGCCGGCCCTTCAAGGATGGCGACCAGCACGGCGCAGACGGCACAGACGGCGGCCAGCAGTTTCTCTTCGCGCGCCGCGGCGGGCAGGCGGTCGCCCAGACAGGTCAGCGCCAGGAGCAGCAGCGCCGGCGCGGCGATAACGGGCCAGGGCAGGGGCCGGTAACGCGCATCGAAGACCAGGCCCAGTGCATCGACCGCGGCCAGGAACAGCAGGCCGCACTGCGCGACGGCGAGCAGTCGCAACGCCACCGTTTCCCGCGACGCAAAAGCAATGATCACACCCTCGCGTGCGCAATCGACACCTTGCTGCAGCACCTGCGCCAGACGACCGGCCGCCGCCGCACCGCAGATCACCAAGAGCAGCAGCGCCGCGCCGCCGGCCGTCCACTCCCAGGGAGTGCGGCTCCACAGGGGCAAGGCCTGTGCCTGCAGCAAGGCGAAGGCGGCGATCAGCGCGCCGGCTGCGGCGAGCGTCGTTTGGGCGAGCAGGTCGGTCCGAACGGGCGCCGCATCCGCAGTGTTCCGTCTGCGCCAAGCACCTGCCATCAGTCCGGCCGCCGCACCAATCACCGCAACCAGCGGCAGCCAGAACCAGCGCGGATCGGGCGGCAGCGGGCCGGAGAGCGGCACGCGCTGTATCCCGTCGGCATCGAACAGGCCCCAGGCGCCGCCCATCGCGCCTTCGAGCGCGCGCTTCCAGGGCTGGTCGAAGGCCTCGATCAGGTTGAAGTTCAGAGGCTGCGCCACCTGCCGTGCCAACATGCCGCGCACGAAGCGCGCCTGTTCCAGCGTTCCCGGTACGGCGGGCCCGCGCTGCCGGCCCGCCGCCGGCCAGCCGGTTTCGGCGATGAAGACCGGCGTGCTGCCGAAGTTCTGTTGCAAGCGTGCGGCTATCGCATACACATGGTCTACGGCCTGGTCGACGCCGACGGGTTCGTCTTCCCAGTAGGGCAGGATGTGCGCCGCGACGGTGTCGACGTGCTCGCGCAATGCCGGCCCGTGACGCAGCCAGAATTCCCAGACATCGGCGTAGGCGACCGGCACCGGCGACTCGCGCCGGGCGCGCGCGAGCAGCGCGGCCAGCGCCTCGGGCGCCAGTTCGCGCCGCAGCAGGACCTCGTTGCCGACCACCAGCAGCTGCACCACGTCGCGATACTCGCGCGCCAGATCCAGCGCGCGGCGCAACTGGATCTCGTTGGCCGCCGCGTCACGCCCGATCCAGGCGCCGAGCACGACGCGCAGGCCGAGGCGGCGGGCGATGGCCGGCACCGCGTCGAGGCCATGGTCGAGGCCGTAAGTGCGGACGCAGCCGGTCACAGCCTTGAGCAGTCGCAGGTCGGCCTCGATCGCTTGCGGCGCGATGTGCAAGCCCGCGTCGAAAGGCGTGTCGCCGGTGCGGCGGAAGGGGGCGTAGGAAACGCAGGGAAGCTGCGCGCCGGCCGCTTCGGGCAAGGCCGCGGGGCGGCCCTGCGATACCGCCCGCGTCAGGATCAGCGCCAGCGCAATGGCGAGCAGGAGCAGCACCGCACCGCGCCGGGCAGCGCCCGGGCGCTTGGCGGCGGGCTCGGAATCATGGGCAGACATCGATGACGGCGGCGGCAGTAGGCGTGAAGGCGATCGCGGTTCCCGCGGGCGGCGCAGGCCGGTGCACCGTAGCACGAAAC
>CAZGQB010000124.1:0-2450 GCA_964527055.1 uncultured Sulfuritalea sp. | reverse complement strand
AGCCCGCTCGCCCAGCGCTTTCCGACGCGCGAGGAACTGGTCGCCGACCTGCGCCTGCTGGCGCCGCTGACGCCGCGCCTGCGTACCTACAGCGCCGCCGAGTTTCCCGAGCTGCCGGCGCTGGCGCAGCAGTTCGGCCTGCGCCTGAGCCTGGGCGTCTGGCTCGACCACCGGCTGGCCAACAACGAGCGCGAAATCGCGGCGGCGGCGCAGGCGGCGCGCGAACATGGCAGCGTCGAGCGCGTGATCGCCGGCAACGAGACCCAGCTGCACGGCAAGCTGGCGCCCGCCGTGCTTTACGCCTACCTCGACCGGCTGCGCGCCGGGCTGGCGGTGCCGGTGTCGACCGCCGAGCCCTGGCACATCTGGCTGCGCCAGCCGGAACTGGCCGCGCATGTCGATTTCATCACCGTGCACCTGCTGCCGTATTGGGAGGGCGTACCGGTGGAAGCCGCGGTGGAGGAGACGCTGCGCCGTTACGCCCAGGTGCAGGCGCGCTTTCCGGGCAAGCGCGTCGTGATCGGCGAAATCGGCTGGCCCAGCGGCGGCGCGGCGGTCGGCGTGGCGCGGCCGACGCCGGCGGCGCAGGGCCTGTTCGTGCGCAGCTTCCTCGCGCGCGCGCAGGCGCCGGAATTCGCGCAGGACCTCGATTACTACCTGATGGAAGCCGTCGACCAGCCATGGAAACACGCCACCGAGGGAGCCGTCGGCGCACACTGGGGCATGCTGGATGCGGGGCGGCAGCAGAAGTTCGAGCTCGCCGGCCCGCTCTACGCCGACCCCTACTGGCAAACCAAAGTCGCCATCGCCTCGGCCGTCGGGCTGGCGGCCATGCTGCCTTTCCTGCTGGTCTTCGCCGGCATGCGCCTGTCGGGGCGCGTGGCCTTCGCGATCATCGCCCAGGCCGTGGTTTCCTTCGCCGTGCTGCTGGGCACGCTGCCGCTCGACAATTACCTGCGCCTGCCGGATCTCGCCGTGCTGGCGCTGCTGGTACCTGCGCTGGGCTTCATGGCGGCGATCCTGCTGACGCAGACCTTCGAGTTCGTCGAGTTGTTCTGGGAGGGAAGCCTGCGCCGGCGCGCGGCGGCGCATCCGCTGGCGGCCGGCAGCGCGTCGCCTTTCGTCAGCATCCACGTGCCCTGCTGCAACGAGCCGCCGGCGATGGTAATCGCCACCATCGACAGCCTGCTGGCGCTGGACTGGCCCGCATTTGAAATCCTGATCATCGACAACAACACCGCCGATCCGGCGCTGTGGCAACCGGTGCGGGAACATGTGCGGCGGCGCCTGCAGGAACGCCAGGCCGCCGGCATCCACGGCCCCGCGCTGCACTTCTTCCACCTGCCGGCGCACCCCGGCTTCAAGGCCGGCGCGCTCAACTTCGCGCTCGAGCAGACCGATGCGCGGGCCGCATGGATCGCCGTGGTCGATGCCGACTACCTGGTGCGGCCCGAGTGGCTGCGCGAGCTGGCCGGCCATTTCGGCGATCCGTCGGTCGGCATCGTGCAGGCACCGCAGGCCCACCGCGACTGGAACGACCGCCGGCTGCGACGCATGATGAACTGGGAATACGATGGCTTCTTCCGCATCGGCATGCACCACCGCCACGAGCGCGACGCCATCGTCCAGCACGGCACCATGACCCTGATCCGCGCCGCGGCGTTGCGCCGGGCCGGCGGCTGGGACCCGGGTTGCATCTGCGAGGACACCGAGCTGGGCCTGCGCCTGTTCCAACAGGGGCTGCGCGCGGTCTATGTCGATCGCGTATTCGGCACCGGGCTGGTACCGGCCGATTTCGGCGCCTACCGGCGCCAGCGCCAGCGCTGGGCGCAGGGCGCGATGCAGATCCTGCGCCGGCACGCCGGCGCGCTGTTCGGCGATTCGCCGCTGCGCACCGGGCAGCGCTACCACTTCGTCGCCGGCTGGCTGCCGTGGATCGGCGATGCCCTGCACCTGGTCTTCAGCTTCGCGGCGATGGCATGGACCCTGGGCTTTCTTTTCGCACCGCACCGGTTCGGCCTGCCGATCGCGCTGTTCGTGGTGCCGCTGGCGGTGTTCTTCCTCGCCCGCCTGGTGCTCGGGCCGCTGCTCTACTGGCGCCGCGTGCCCTGTTCCGCGGCGGGCATCGCCGGCGCGGCGCTGGCCGGCATGGGCCTGTCGCACAGCATCGCGCGCGGCATCATCGCCGGACTGGTCGGCCGGCGCGCCGTGTTCCATGTCACGCGCCGCGTTGCCCCGGCGGCGCAGGAGGAAACACCGGCGCCTGCAGGAAAGCGCGGCTGGCTCGCCGACGTGCGCGAGGAAGCGGCGCTGCTGCTCGGCCTGCTCGCCTGCATCGCCACCCTGGCCGTGCACCGCGAGCCCGGCGACATGACGCTGGCGATGTGGATGCTGGTGCTCGGCATGCAGTCCCTGCCCTACGCCGCCGCGCTGGCCTGCGCCCTGCAGTC